>CAMAQB010000059.1 GCA_945860285.1 Akkermansia muciniphila
GGTGAAATTTTCATACATCCGCAAAAAAATCCGGAACTGCTCCCGCTCCGCATCCCCAAACACAAACCGCCGATCCACCACCCGCGAAATGCAGTGGTAAATCGCCGGTTTCACCAACGATTTTTTCCAAGGGACTAACCATCTAGAACGACGCACGCCCCCAAGCTATCCCAATCTCCTCTGATGGCAAGAAGAATTTCAATAATTTGTCTGTCCCTATCTCGTAATCTCCTCTGATGGCAAGAAGAATTTTAATAATTTGTCTGTCCCTATCTCGTAATCTCCTCTGATGGCAAGAAGAATTTTAATAATTTGTCTGTCCCTACCTCGTAAACCATCTAGAACGACGCACGCCCCCAAGCTATCCCAATCTCCTCTGATGGCAAGAAGAATTTTAATAATTTGTCTGTCCCTATCTCGTAGTCCCTATCTCGTAGTCTGTCCCTATCTCGTAGTCTGTCCCTATCTCGTAGTCTGTCCCTATCTCGTAGTCCCTATCTCGTAGCAAGAAGAATTTTAATAATTTGTCTGTCCCTATCTCGTACGCCGAGCCATGACAAGGTGATGCACTGGCAGTGGCAGCGTTTCTGGGCGGTCCGGAAAGGCGACTGGAAACTGATAGGTCACGAGAACAAGACAACGTTCCTCGGCAACCTCGGCGATCCCGAACCCGAAAAGAAGAACCACCTGGGCGAACAATCCGAGTTGGCGCGGCGACTCCAGGCATTGCACGACACCTGGCTCAAGGACGTCGAGCGTGAGTTCGATGAAAGCCATCCGAACTCGCAGAAAATGTACTGAAAATGAACCCTTTCCCCATCCCTCCCACTTGCTTTTTTCGGAATTCTTGGTGGTGCGATCCTCTCAGCCACAGAACCAGTCAAACCCAACATCGTCCTCATTCTCGCCGACGATCTCGGCTAGGGTGACGTCGGTTGTTACGACGCGACCAAGGTCAAGACGCCGAAAAACCCGCTTATCCCCGCTCTTCGAACCTCTCATTTTCTCTTCCATGCACATCAACTCTATTAGCAAATTCCTAGCAATTTGTCACGAGCCTCAATTTGAAACTTGATGGTGCCGCAGGTTTCTGCAATTGTTTGGGTTGTTGCCCCATAACGGTTGTTGGGATCGTGCCTCTATACCCCGACTGGAAACCCTTCTGTCATCTAACCGATATCTCCGAAACCTTGTCACGATGAAAACCCTGTCAAACTTCATGTCGAACGCCTCCGCAGTGATCACGTCACTCGCTCTTTGCAGCGCCCCGGCCAAGGCCGACTTGCTGGCCAACTGGCGCTTGGACGAAGCCAGCGGCCCGGCGGTCAACGATGCCAACTCCGCCTTCAACGGGACCATCAACAGTGCCACACAGAATCAACCGGGCAAGATCGGCACAGCTTATTCTTTTTCCGGAGGCAGTCATGCCAACGTTAACCCCGGAGGTGGCAGCGCTCCTGCCGCCCCCGCCCCTTCGCCCACCGGAACGGTTTCGGCGTGGGTGAACCCGACAGCGGGAGCCTGGATCGGCAACATCGTTTATTTGCAAAATCCTACTTTTATTCAATTCCGGCTGGAGGCGGATAACAAACTGACCTACAGACAGGATGGCGGACGTGACCGCGTGATAAGCACCGGTGCCGGGGCTGTCCCGGACGGTGTGTGGACTCACGTCGTGGCCGTGGTCGATCCCGGCAGCATCAAGCTCTACATCAATGGATCCTTGAGCACCACCGGATTCGGGAGCAACGGTTATGTCACTAACAATTCCACCTTCCTCCAGATTGGTGCCGGGGCCGGACAAAACTTCGAGGGCTCCATCGACGACGTGGCGGTGTGGAACACGGCTCTCAGCGCCGGCAAGGTGGGAACCCTCGGCAGCATCCTTGCCGCCAATGGCGGCGCTCTGAGCGACTACAACGCCTTCCAGATGGACAAGCTTTTCACGGTCCACGACACCGGCACCCCCGCGGCCGTGAGTTCAACCGCAGGCACCCTGACGTGGACGAAGTTTACCGGCGGCAGCGGCACGGCTGGATCCGTCACGTACGACGTGCCGAGCCAGACCTACATGGCGTTCTTCGACGCCACCAGCGGAGTGACGGCCGTGGTCTCCGGGTCCTCCGCCCCGCTCCAATTGGCGGTCACCCAAAACGGGGCGAATCTCGAGTTCACATGGAACAGCCAGACCGGAAAGCTCTACGACCTGCTCAGCGCCACCGATCTCACAACCGCACCGGCGACTTGGAGCGTGTGGAATGGCAATGCCGACATCAATGCCAGTTTCCTGACCATCCCCCGGCCGGGCGACCCGAAGCGCTTCTTCGCCTTGCGTGAGAAGGATGGCCCGTAGCTGTTGCGGCTTCTGGATGTCCCCACCCCACCCATTTTATCCGGTGAAACCGTCGGTGAACTGACTTGGCCATGTGCCATACCATTCCGTTACTCAACAACCCCCTTTTCCCCGCTTTTCGAACTTCTCTTTTTCTCTTCCCTGCACACCAACCCTAAATGCAAATACCTGGCAATCACTCCGTCGTCGAAGAATGCGGAAAAACATGGAAAGGCTTGATCAACTCCCCCATCACCGGAACCGATGGAAACCACGAGTTCCTGGCGTGGATTGGATGTGGCGAAGATTCCCTAAGCAACATGTAGACCATGGTGCCTTTAGGAGTCTTTTGGCATAAGCCATTTCCACACAATCGCGACGATGAAAGCGATGGCGGAGACGACGGGAAGCGTCATGGCCATGGGCACGCCGAGGGCATCAATGGTTCCTGCGGTGGCGGCGGCCCAGAGGAAAGGAATGGGAAAAAGCAGGAGAAACCAAAGCGGCCGTTTGGACATCAGGAAGATGCCGAGCACGAAGCAGATGGTGGGATCGGGCGACATGCCGAGGTATTCCGCTCCTGTCAATTTCCGCTCGGCAACGAGGGCGAGGAAGGGATAGATGACAAGCCCGAAAAGCGCGATCGCGGCTCCGATGATCGCGGGTATGGTGGGTCGGAATTTTCCGAACGGCTTTCCCGCGAAGCCCCATAGCAAGAGGAACGCGGCCTCAATGAGAAAGGCCCAGCCGAAGTATTTCCCCAAGGGTGTTAGCTCGGCGTAGAGTTGGAGGTGGAAAGTGACGGCACAAAAGGCAATCGGCACAGCGAGGGCAACAGCAAGCGCTCGCGATTTTCCCAGCCACGCGAGGACGAGGATGATCACGCCGAGCGCGAGCATCAGCGGATGCAAGGGCCACCATTTCTCGAAGTGTCGTTCGAAGAGTCGAAAATACACCTCATCTCCGAAAGGGATGAAATTTTTGACCGAATAGCTGCTGATGTTGTCGATCATAGTTTCGTGATCGTCTCGATCATGCGCTTGCGGGTTTCCTGATCCGGCATCGTGCCGAGGCGGGCGGCCATGTTTTCCTGCATGTGGGCAACTTTGCTGGTGGCGGGTATGGCGCAGGTGACGGCGGGGTGTGAGACGATGAACTTGAGGAAAAATGCGGCCCATGTTGTGCAGCCAATTTCCGCCGCATATTCGGGGAGTTTGGCGTTCTTTGCTTTCACGAGGTTGAATAGCTCAGCTCCGTCGAAGGGGCGGTTCGCGATGATCGCGATACCCTTTTCCGCCGCGACAGGGAGCAATCGTTCTTCGACCTCGCGGTTGGTGATGTTGTAGGTGAGTTGTACAAAATCAAGAGGCTCGCTCTTCATGATTTTTTCCAAATCCTCGTGCCGTCTGCCGTGGGAGGTGGTGATGCCGAGATAACGAATCACGCCCTCTTCCTTCATTTTCCGCAGAGTGGCGAGGTGCTCCTGCCATGCCACGAGATTGTGGATCTGCATGAGGTCGAAGCTCTTCACACCCCACAACCCAGCCGACTCGGCGGTCTGCTTGCGGGTTGCAGTGCCATCCTCGGTGAAAATTTTCTCGGCAGAGAAAAGGTTCTTAGGAATGCCGATTTTCTTCAGCGCGTAACCCACCACTTCTCGGGCGGAGCCATACATCGGCGAGTTGTCAATCATGCTGCCGCCGTTGGCGAAAAAGGTTTTGAGGACTTCCGCGCAGCGGTCGCGCAGGACGGTATCACTGCCGACATTGAAGGTGCGCCATGTGCCCATGCCAATCACAGGAATCTCTTCGCTGGAGGATGGAATTTTTTTCATGGCTCCTTTCCCCTCTTGCGCGAGAACGGTGGCGGGCGATAGGGCCAGCGCGGTGGCTCCGCTGCTGAGAAGTTTGAGTGTTTGTCTGCGATTCATGGTATTGCTGCGGTTGTTGTTTTTTTACGGGGTAAAGCGAAGGTGCCGAGGATCAGGATGAAGCAGGAGAGGACGAAGACCTTGTTGATGAACCAGTTCGTCCGCCAAATCGTCCACTCAGGTTCCGGTGAACTGAGAAAACGATAAAACAGCGTGACGATAATCACAATCTCTACGGCGGACATCGCGATGGCGAGCCAAGCAGTGTAGGGTTTCCATCGCAACAAAACCCAAGCGAGCCACACGTGGGCGACCGGCCAGAGATCCCAGGCAACGTGGGTCGTCAGCGGCAGCCCGTAGGCGGCGGCATGAACGATAGGAAAAATGTATTTGATCACCAGCGTCCACGCGGAAAGGATGATGAGGAAATGCGCAAGGAAAGTGATCCATGCGCCGGGTGCGCGATCTGTGGATGGGGAATGCGTCTTCTTCCCTATGGCGCACGAATTTTTCACTTAAAAACCTCTACTCAACGCCAGCATCCGAGTCAATCAAATAGAAGAAATGGCACAGCCACCCGCCATTTCCCCGCCTCCGGTCCGCTCACCGTCGCTATCAACGGCCTTCATCCCAAACGAAAATTATTAGCAATAAGATGTCCACCAACAAAAAAACCGCACACTAAATGATTATTTGACAAAGCGGTCTGGAAAGCCACGCTCGTGACAAATGAAAGTAGGCATCAAAACCTCACACAACTTCAGCAACACGGCTGTTGCGTTGCGTTTTTCTTTTCTGCTCACTGCTCACTCAGCTTGCCCGGCAGAGCTCAGCGACGACGGGGCACTTTTCACTTCATCCGCCCCCTTTTCCCCGCTATTCGAACCTCTCATTTTCTTTCGCATGCACATCAACTCTAAAAGCAAATTCCTAGCAATGAAATTCCATGGGGGAGGGTGCGGCGGGGTCGCCGCACCCTTGATTGATTCATGTTATGGAGTCGGCGTGACGAGCAGGCGGACAAAGCTCATGCCGCCTGGCGCACCTGGGGGCAGGGTATAGCTCAGGATGCCCGCCACGGGCAAGGGCCGCGGGTCGACGTTGGTCCAGGTGTCGAGGTCGGTCGAGGTTTGGACTTCATAGGTGCCGCTGAAGGTCGGATCCATCGGCCAAGAGACCGTGTTAGTTTCATCCAGACCGGGCATGGGCGTGAACGAGGAACCGGTTTGGCCCATGAAGTATTCGATGCCGTTCTGCACGCAGTCGTTGTCGTGGTCTTGATCCGGGGTTTGGCCAGTGGCACCGTTGGCATCGGCCCAGGTGCCGAAGCCGCCGGGGACCGACTCGATCAATTGGAACCCGCTCATCGGCAGGCGATAATCGAATCCATCAACGGCGATACTGCGTCCGTTGACGGTGATGTTGCCACTGCCGTCGGGGACCACGGCCCTGAAGACCACGTAGTTGTTGCCCACTACCCAGGTGCTGCCGTTAAGGTCGGTGGTGTTGCCACAAGGATGATCGCCCGGGGTGGTGGTCGTGTTGGTCGTCGCCCACACGCCGTTGTGCCTCTGACCGCTCAACATGTTTGCGGACGCGATGTAGAGGTCGTAGGTCTTTGCGGGATCGAGGCCGTTGATCACCAGTTGTTGGGAGTTAGTCGGACTCGTGTCGAAATTCCGCAAGCCCTGCCGAAGCATGACGAGGCTGGGAGTGCCCCATTCATCCGGGCCACCCAGATTCGTGCTGGTATAGCCCACGGTGGTGGGCGGGCCACTGGAGTGCAACAGGTTGGTCGCCGAGGATGTCGCCTTGGTATTCCAAACCGCGCCGAGGCCGCCGATAGGGCCAACCAACCCGGCCCGGACGGTGTTGTCGATATCCACATTGATCGCCATCGTGGTTGCCGCCGCGAATTCCACCGTGGCCGTTTGTTGAATCACCAGGTTGCTGTCCGTGACATCGGTGGCCGTTAAGACACAGGTGCCGGGTGTGGTGGAGGTCACCGTGAAGACCGCCTTGCCGTCAACACCGGTGGTATCCGAAACGGTGTTAATGGCCGCCCCCGAACCCGAGGTCTGGGCCAAGCTCACGGTCTTATTGGCAACAGGCGTGCTGCTTGAGTTCAGCAAGGTGACGGTGATGGTGGTGGAGGCAACTCCGTCCGCCCAGAGAATGGACTGCGAACTCACCACTGTTGAGAGGGTGGCATCCACCCCCGTCGGCGTCGCGGTGACCTCAGTGGAATCGGGACTTTCGGAACTGGCCACGGCCGACACGACGTAGTAGTAAGGCGTGCCGTTGACCAACGGGCTATCCGTGAACGAGGTTTCGGTGGGCGTGCCGACAAGGGTGTACGGGCCGCCCGGCGTCTCCGAACGTTTCACTTTGTAGCTCGTCGCCCCGATGTATGTTGCCCAAGTCAATGACACCTCCGTGTCGCCGGCAATGGCGGCCAAACTTTCCGGCGCGGTCGGATTGGGGTTCAAATAGGTCGAAGTCACTCCGTACTTGTTCGCCAGGTAATAGCCCACCGCGTTGGCTTCCTCGGCGGATAGCACGCGGTTGTAGAGAATGAGTTCGGCGATGTCGCCCCGCAACTGCTGGCCGCTGGTGGGCCGGTTGCCGATCGTCCAGTTATTGCCGACACCGGAGTTGTAGTTCGCCGTGTCGGTGCCGATGGAGGAACCGTTGATCAGAACCTCGAATTGCGTGCTGTCACTTTCCAGAGAGAACACATGCGAGCCGGTTGTGGGCCAGTCGCCTAGAGTGAAGGTGGGGGATGTCGAACGCCCCACCCGGAATGAGCCCGGCCTCGACTCATTCCATGTATTGGCCGCCCACCGTTCGTCGTTGTTGCGGTTGCCGAACAGATTGTAACGGCCGTCGTTGTCGATCGTTGCCACGACGAACACGGAGGCTCCCGTGGGGAAGCTTGCGCCCAGGTCGCCGAGGTAGAGACGGTCGCCGTTGTCGTCGTTGTCCTGCCCGAAGCGCAGCACCGGCTTGCCGTTCAATCCGCTGGCAACATAGCGCGGTCGGTCGGCCACCGTGGCGTTCGAGGCGTGTTTGTTGTTGCTGCTCAAATCGTTCCACTGCTGGACATTCCCCGAGCCGTCCACCTGGGCAGGATCGGCGGAATTCACGGCCCCGGCGTCGAGCCAGACCTGCAGGCCGGAGCCCACGCCGGCCGGGGGGGCCGGGAGGACCTGGACCGTCACGGTATAGTCGTGGACGGTGGCTCCGTCGGTGATGATGTAGTGCGCCGGATTGCTGTCGTAGAATGTCGGCGACGGCGGGGAGCCGCTGGACTGCGGGGAGCCGTTGGTGGTGCATGTTCCTGAACTCACCGTGAAGGCCGGGGCGACCGTCGCCAAATCCGTCCCGTTTGCCACGGAGAGGTTTACGGTCAATGCGTTGTTGTCGATGGTGGCGTTCGAGCCATTGAAGGAGAAGGAGGTGAACAAGGCATCGGTGAGGAGGCTGAGCACGCCGGTCAAGGTGTCGAAGGTCCAGGTTCTGGTCCCATCCACTCCGGTCCAGACGCCGGGCGAAGTTTGCGACCATGTGCCCGGGCCGGTCACATTGAAGTTTGAGGGGAACGATTGGGTCGTGGTGTTGACCAGGGTCCAGGAACCGACTGCGACGGAAACCGCCGAGGCGTCGATGGTGAAAGTGCCATCCAAGGTGGCGGTGCCCGCGCCGGTGATTTTGTTGTTCGTGGTATTCCCGAGGACGAAGTTCATGCTGCCAGCGGAGTCGAGAACCAGCGAGCAGCCGCTGTTGATCGTGGTGTTGCCGCTGTAGGTATTGGCGCCGGAGAGGGTCACGGGGCCGCTACCGGTCAACTGCAGGGCGCCCGGGCCGGAAATCGCGCCCGCCAGAGTTTGCGCCGTGGTGCTGTCGTATTCGAGGACGGTTCGAGTGCCGAGGGTGATGGTTCCCGCGTAATTTCCAGTACCCAATGATCCCGATCCGATCGTGTTCGGGCCACTGCCTCCTGCGGCCCTAAAACCACCAACCACCAGGACGCCATTCGCAGTGCCATTGATTTGCGCCAAGGTGATTGGCCCGGTGAAGGTATTCACTCCATTGAGGCTGACCCAATTCGGAGAACCCTGCGTGTTGAAAGTCACTTCCAGCGAGGTTGCACTGCTGTCGGAGGAATCAGCGATTCCTCCGGTGAAAATGATGGCCTCACGGTCGCCATTGGCATTAATCCCCGTGTCTATTTTGAGCAACTTCGCACCCGTCCCGGTGGCAGTCACGCCGCCGAACCTCAGGCTGGCGTCGTTGTCATTGTATCGAATCGATACCGTTCCAGGACCGGTGCCCGCAAGATTCAACAAACGGTCGGTGGATTGGTTCACGCGGGGGCTGCTGCCATTATTCCGCAGGGTGACCCCGTTGTGGAGGTCAATGGTGGCGTCGGTGCCGGTGGGCGATCCAAACACTCCGGGAGAGCCGGCGTTCGAGAGGTAGGCGGCCCCCCCGGTCAGCAGCGTGCCTCCCTGGATACTCGTCTTGCCGGTGAATGTGTTGTTGGCGGTGTTCATCGTCAACTGACCGGCACCGGACTTGGTGAGGCCCCCCGATCCGGTGATCGGTCCGCCGTTGAAGGTATAGGTGCCGCTGGCGGCACTCACGGTCGTGGAAGCTGGCTGCATGCTAGCCGAGATGGTAATGGTGCCGCCCCCCGCGTTGAAGATTACGTCCTGCGACCCATCGGAAATGAAGGTCGTGGCATCCCCGGTCCAGTTGGCGGTGGCAGTATCCCAATTGTCATTGCCCACATTCCAAGTGAGCGTGGCTGCCTGCGCGCTTGCCGCCAGGAGTGAAACGCCCACCACCGTAGCGAGGGCGAGGTGTTTGAGATAATCTCTTATCGGGTTGATTCGCTTCAGTGTTTTCATGGTTTGGTTATTGTTGGGAGTTGATTGCGGATGGAAGAGCGGGTCGGGCGCAGTCAGAGGTCAGGCGGCGGGTCGTGTCTTCTCTTCGTTTAGGATTTAGTGCTCAAATTCAGGGGTTGGGGCAGGGTTTGGCGCGGCGGCGGAGAGGATCCGTGGTTTTATGGCTGGTTTGGTTGGGCGGTCGGTTTTTTTGCGGGGATTTTTGAGACGGGGAACATGATGCGGGCATGGGCTGTAGCCCAATGACTTTTGGAGATTACGCTTTGCCCACGGGGCGTCAATGAAAAATTTTGGATTTTTGCAAACACGGTTGTCCCAAATTGGGGCAGGATGGGGGCTTGGTTCGGGAGCGGAGGCCTTCGGCTCAAAAGCAAGCTCCCGCCATCATCCCGATCCGGGACGCGACTTGAAATCCTTCATGAATGGTACCAGGCCCTTTTTTCTTGTAATTTTTATTTCTGTTAGAATATTTTCTCTTGATAGGTTCAGCAGTAGCAAAACGAATCAAGAGCCATTTTCAACATTTTTACGGCTGACTTTTGGGCGTGATTTCTGAGGTCAGCGCGCCGGGCTACCTCAATCCTTGCGATAGCCATCCGGTCGCCCCATCGCCGTTTTTGTTAGTCCCGATTGAGATTTTTTTGGTTTGAGGTCGCTTGGTTGGTGGGAAGGTTTGTCTTCTCGGCGTCATTCTATCTGGCTGAATGCACTCCACAGGGCTGTTCACTGTGCTTCCAAGATACATAGATACACGATGAAGGCTCACTCTGCCTCGCCGTGCGTGGACTTGGAGCCTCGTTTTCTAGCTTTGTTGCCGGGCGTGACTTTGCCGTTGAGCGCCTGGCTCGCGTGCTTGCAATCCCAGCAAAACACGTCGATGAAATCGTCGATCATCGCGCTCCGACCCAGGCGATTGCGGCTCAGATATCGCTGCCGACAGCTCTCCAAATATTCTTTGTAACTAACCTGACTCATGATTCCAGATACTGTTTTCATCCAGTGTCATTCTATTTGGCTCTATAGGACGTGTCGCTCGAAACACGATTGCCGCTGGCAATTTCACACTGTCCTGATATCGTGAGCGCCGATGACCGCCCCGGAGTGCCCCGAGATCCCCAAAGTAACCCCCGAACATGGGATTGATGAACAGTCGATCCAGGAGCAAAAACGCTTCGAACTCGAATTGTCCGAGCGCTCGTTTCTCGCCGGGCCGCGATCACGGTTTACCGATCTCGGCACGCTTTTCAAGGTGTCGTGGGATTTCATGAAGGCCTTCCGCGTGTTGCATTTTGTCGGTCCCTGCGTCACGATTTTCGGCTCGGCGCGGGTGCAGGCGGGCACGACCTACTACGAAATGGCCCGCAAGATGGGAGCCCGCATCGCGGAAATGGGCTTCACGGTGATGACCGGCGGCGGCCCGGGCATCATGGAGGCGGGCAACCGCGGTGCCTTCGAACAGGGCGGTCGTTCAATCGGTGTGAACATCGCCCTGCCGTTCGAACAAAAGGGCAACCCCTACGTGGACCGCGAGGTCACCATGCACTATTTTTTCACCCGCAAGACCGTGCTGGTGAAATACTCCTATGCGTTCATCGTCATGCCGGGCGGGGCGGGAACACTTGATGAAATGTTCGAAACCATGACGCTGATCCAGACCGGAAAAATCCGCAATTTCCCGATCGTGCTGATGGGCAAGGACTACTGGCAACCGCTGGTCGATTTTCTCTACAAGATGGCCGACGAGGGAATGATCAGCCCCGACGATCCGGAGTTGATCTTTTTCACCGACGATGTCGATGATGCCGCGAACCACATCCAAAGGCATGCGGTCCGGCAGTTCGGATTGCGCAAAAAATTCCTGCCCAGCAGCATCCCCGCCCTGGGCGAAAAAAACCTCGTCAAGTGATGTTCCCGGCCAATGCCACTCCCGCGCGCCATCCCGATGAAACCCTTCGTTGAAATCTGCGTGGACCGTCTCGATTCGGTGCAACACTGCGCGCAGGCCGGCATCGACCGCATCGAACTCTGCGCCGCTTTGAGCGAAGGCGGCTTGTCCCCTTCCCTCGGATTTCTGCGCGCGGCTCGGCAGATTTTTCCAGGCAAAATCATGATGATGATCCGCCCCCGCGCCGGGGATTTTTGCTACGCTCCCGCGGAACAGGCGCTGATGATCGATGAAATCGCCGTCGCCCGCGAACACGGTGCCGATGGCGTGGTCTTCGGCTGCCTCGAGCCCGATGGCAGGATCGATCAAACATTCACGCGGTCACTCGTACAGGCCGCTGCTGGACTGGACATCACCTTTCATCGCGCTTTTGATGTCAGCAACGACCTGCCCTCGTCCCTCGACTCGCTTATCGATCTTGGCATCCCCCGGGTGCTCAGCAGCGGTGGCGAAGCCGATGTGTGGAAGGGCCTCGACTGCCTTCAGCGCCTGATCAAACAGGCCGCACGACGAATCACCATTCTGCCCGGCGGCGGGCTGACGACGGAGCGGGCTGCGGAATTTGTCAGCAAGAGCGGCGCGACGGAAATCCATCTTTCGGCCCGTGGCTCATTTCCGAGTTCGATGACCCACCGCCGCAACGACATCCCCATGGGTGCCACCGCCATCACCGGGGAATTCATTCACAAAATCGCCGACCCGGAACAATTGCGGATCCTGATGACACTCTAACAGATTTATCAACATGAAAGCACATTTCCGGCTGAGGTGGGTGGTTTGGGGCATGGCCCTCGCCTATCTGATTCTCGATCTCTTGGTCATATCCGGACCGCTGCGCAGACGAATCGACAGTTGGAGCATCGACAGCCCGGCATCGCTGGAACAGGCGAAAAAATCCGGTGTCGTGGCGGTTGTTCATGGTCGGTCGATCACCGCGTCGCAACTCGAACGCGCCTGCCACGAACGGGTCTGGCTGGAGGGGAAATCATGGCCGGACATCGATGCCGCGCGACGCAAGAGCATCCGACAAGAATGCCTGACAACACTGATCGACCAACAACTGCTGCGCACGATCATTCCCAAATCAAAGTCAATCCCGCCCGCAAAGGACGAGGAGATCGAGCAGCGCGTGCGCCAACTCGCCGACCGATTCGCCTCGGCGGAGGAGATGAAGAATGCGATGAAGAAGCAGGGCATCAGCGGCGAAAAAGAACTGCGACTGCGCGCCGCGGCGGAAATCGAGCAGGACCACTTCATCGAATCGCGGTTGCAACCACTAATCGCCGTCAGCGAGCAGGAGGCGAAGGAATTTTATGAAAAAAACAAAACGTCATTGGCCCGCCCTGCGATGGTGAAGCTGCGGCATGTCTTTTGGGCAATCCTCGGCAAGGAACCCGACGCGGTGAAAGCCGTCGCCGGCGCCGCCCTGGCAGCCTTGCAGGCAAAGCAAAAAACCTTTGAACAACTGGCCGCCGAAATGAGCGAGGACGAACGCAGCAAAAGCATCGGCGGCGCGCTGGGATGGATCACCAACGAACGCCTGCCGGGCGACTTCACCGCACCGGTTTTTGCAATGGCAAAAAACCAACCGGATATCTTCGCGAGCAAAATCGGCTGGCACCTGGTCGAAGTGCTCGACAAACGGGATTCATCGCCCCGCAGCTTCGAGGAATGCAGGGAGGAAATCATCCGTTCGCTGGCCGATGTCAAACGCAAACCCGCGATCAACAAGCTGCGTGAGTCCCTGCGTGCGGAGCATCACAAGGACATTCACGTCTTTCAAGCGCTGGTCGATTCAATGGAATAAACGAATCACTTCACGGTGATCGTGCCGTTCATCACCGCAAAGTGGCCGGGGAACGTGCAGAGGTAGGGATAAACACCCGCTTCCTTGGCCTCGAAGGTCACAACTTCCGATTCGCCCGGACCCAGCACTTTGGAGTGTGCGATGACCGCCTTGGCCAGCGTTTCATCCTTGGTGATGTAGTTGTTATCCTTCTCGGTCATGCATTTCATCGCAAATGCAGGCAATTCGGTGCCGGCCTTGACAATGACCACATTGTGTCCCATGGCAACCACCGGCAGTTTGCCGATGTTCTTGAAAGTAATGAGCAATTTGTCTCCCACCTTCGCTTCGATGGCCTTGGTGGAGAATTGCATTTGATCATTACCGGTGAGTTCGACTTTGACTTCAGCGGCGCTGGCGATCAGGGCCAGCGAGAGAGACAGGAGTGTGGTAGCGGTTGTTTTCATATTGTTATGTGCGGGCAAACACTTTCACGATCTGCCCAAATTGCAAGCCAACAAGAGAATTTTTTCCATTTCGACGATTTTTTTGCACAAACGTTGCCAATCTGAGCACATGCGTTGTCGCGCACCTCGATGTTCCAACTCGGGGTAAACTGGTTCTTTATAGAACCGAGCGCAGTATCGGGTGGATTCTTGAAAAGGCGAATTTTTCCTTGGATAAGGCTAAAGCTGATGGTCAGAAAGGCAATTACAACACTACGTTGACCGTAATTGTGGGGGACTTTCAAGTTGACTATGATTTGGCGACTGATTTCAACCATCTTCAAAATATCATGTTGCCCAATGAGTGTACAATTTTTGTAACCAAATCTAGTGGTAATATTGAGTCTACAAATAAGGATGCAGTCAAGAAAGCACAAAAGCAAATCCAGGAGTCGAGAGTCCATCTTGAAAAACTCATAGACTTGGGTTCGATTGATGCCATCAGCAAAATTGAAATGATACTTCAGCTTTATCAGGAAATCGACATCCTCTAGAAGAACCAATCCGGATTAGATATCTCTAAGACATCAGAATCATATTCTCTGGGGTCAATCCTCGCATAATAACATGTTAGAAATTTGTTAGAAAATTTTCATCGCGATCACAATTGGTTCTGCGGTGAGCGGTCAACAGAGCACCTCTCGCATTTTTGCCATATCTCTGGCATCTCTGGCAAAAATGTCCATTAGCGGGATGCCGATCTATGGTATCTTTGCCATCGCTTCGGTTTCGATAGCGATGGCCTTGGTTTCCGCCGCCCGCGCTTGAAGCCAGTGCGCTGGTGCCAGCTTTCCTGATTGCTCGACAGATTGATATTAGAGCATCAGGGTTTCGGTCAGGAGTAACTTCGCGGGTTGAAAAGCCCTCCGATCCACTGAGTTCAGGTGAATCGGAGGGTGTTCTTTGTTAACCGTTTTCGCAGGGTCTATTTTGCACGCGCGGGTTTCATTGTGATATCCAACTTGCACTCCGCTGCCGTGGGTGTTGTGGTTCCCGTGGCGGGGTTGTAGTTCGACCTCGAAAGCGGAATCACTTCGGTGCCGGTGCTGAAGGGGTCGAAGGACGGGTCACCTGCGGGCACAGGGATGCTGAAGTCCTCGTCACCGGTCGTTGTTAGTCCGAGATCGTGGTCGATGAATTGTCCCCAGCCGTAAACCCAGCTCGACATCGCACGATCATTTGCGGCAGCGGTCGTCTGCACCGCCACGGCATTGCTGATCTCCCGCGCACCAGGTCGGTCGCTTCCCGCAGGAGTGGCGACTCCATCGCCGTAGTCGGCGGGAGCGAGGCGCAGCAAGTCAGCTCCGGCGACTCCCCAACCAGGATGCGATTGGTTGTTGCCTTTTCCGTCCAGTGGTTCCGGCGGTGTGGGAGGGCCGGAAGGCATGATCAATTCCCGCGGCAGGAAGCCGGATTTCGCAACCAGACCAGCCAGGGTTTCTTCCTCGTCAAAAAAGAACACATTGTCCTGGAGTTTGGTGATGCCGGTGTTGCGGCGGATGAGGTCGGACAAACGTGTGCCGTGGATCACCTCCAACTGCCTGCCCGAAAAAACGCGCTCATACCAGAAACGATCGCCGTCGCGCGAACGTTCGAATTGATTCGCGATGATGCGTTGGAATGTTTCGCCGACGCTGCTGCCCGGTTGATGGTCTTCGGCAAGACCCGCCGCCCAGAGATCGAGGGCATCGACATCGCCGTACAACACGCGTAGTTTATCCTGCAATACCGGGTTGCTGGTGATTTGATGGAACCCGGTCACGACGGGCAAACCATAGGCCCGGCGAACGGTGTTGTAATCGGCGATGCCGTGATCGCGACCGCGCTGGATGTTCAAGGATGCCAAATCCAATCCGCCGGCTCCGGGAGGGCCGAAGAGAAAGTCGCGCAGTCCGTCAACCAACTGGTTGTCCACTTCACGCGCCACATCGGTGGCAAGGTACTTCAATACCGGATCGGGTCCAACCTCCTTGAGCGGCTGGGGATTGAAAAACGCGAATGCCAGCGGCAGGCCATCGCGGATTTCCGCGGCGTCGTTGTCCATGAATTCGACGTCATCATTGATCATCGTATGACCCACGCGGAATGCAGCCGTGGAAAACTCGGTGGCGAGACCGGCATTGACCTGGGGATTGTATCCGGCATAGGGACGCAGCGCGTCGGCTCCGATCAAAGCGGGAAGGAATTCGCGCCAGGTGATCGCCTGCACCTCGGCGATGACGATTTTGCGGGCGCTTTGATAAATCTGTTCGTCGTTCATCCGCGGATTGGCGGCGGCGATGGCGGCGGCGAGTTGATTGTGTTCGCGCACAAACAGCGCATGGATCGAAGTGAGTTCCAGATTTTCATTGGCACGCACGTCACCGGCGAGAAACAAATCGGCATCGGGAAACAGATGCGCGTCATTGGCATTTTCCAAGCCGTCGGCATTCAAGGGCGGCAGATTGCCCTCGCTGGTTTTCAGGGCACCTCCACGAAAACTGCGCAATGCATTGGCGCGGGTGCTGTCCGATCCATAGATCATCGATCCATCGATGAATGCGGAAATTTTCGTCGTTTGCTGACGGGGATTGGCGACACTGGCGCCCAGAGTGATTGTGTTTTTTCCGGCAGCCAGATCGACCTTCGCGGCAAATCCACCCTGTTCATCGAGAAGCAGTCGCGCATTGTTGATTCGGGCATCGATGAGCGAGGCAGGATAGAAATCGTGGCTCAACCTGCCCTTGACCATGATTTGCGGGGAGTTCACGACTGATCCCGGGTTCGGGGTCACGTTGGAAAATTGCAGAACTTTGGCTGCGGATGTCGGCACTGGCGGAGGCGGTGCGGGTGGAGTGGCAATTGAGCCCGCCTTGAGCAATTCACGCTGCGAGACCCAGCCGTCGTTTGCGGTGTCGAAATCCACTTTCCACCAAAGGGTGTCAACCGCGCGGACCGGACCGTCGATGACCCTACCGGATGCATTGGCAGGCTGCTCGCCGGCGTATTCCCCGGCGGTGGGCGGAGTCACCCAGACGTGAGCGGTCCTGCACGTTTGCACGAGATCGCCGATGGCCGATGTACTGCCGGGCGGCGGTCCGGCTGCGGCAATGGAATTTGCATGCAGCGCCAGCAAAGCGGACGCCATGATGATGTTGTTTTTTATGTTTGCTTTCATGTTTTTGCGTAGCCTTGTTGCTTGGACTACGCTGAACACCGTAGGATGACCTTGTTGGATTCGGATGTGGCTGAAGTAAATGATTGTAAAACTTTGGTAAGCTTTGAGTAAACCGTGAGCCAGCCTTCAGCGGGAAGGAAATCGCCGGCACAGGCCGGTCCTTGAAAAAACGGGCTCAGTTTCGCGGGGTAATGACTTGGCAAAGTGGAAATGAGGGTTATTTTACCCGTGATAAGTCCTTGCAAGCATCGCATCCTTTCCTCCGTATCTACGACCATGCACGCCCTCGTTCATCGAAGCTCCTCATTTTTCCGCCTCGGGCTGATTTCACTCTGCCTTGGCTCCGCGACCCAAGCGAAGGATCCGTCCTACAGCGAGGAAGTGCGGCCGATCCTGTCGGAAATGTGCTTCAAGTGTCACGGACCCGACGACAAGGCGCGCAAAGGAAAATTTTTGCTGAGCGAGCGCGAAAGCGCACTCAAGGGCGGCGAGTCCGGTGAAGCGGCCATCGTGCCTGGAAAACCCGCCGAAAGCGAGCTGGTTAAGCGCTTGCATTCCCACGACCCGGAAGAGGTGATGCCGCCGCCCGCGATGAAAAAAACGCTCAGTGCGGAGCAAATCGCGGTGCTGGAAAAATGGATCGCCGCTGGTGCCAAGTATGAAAAACACTGGGCGTTTCAGGCACCTGTCATGCCCGCTGTTCCCAAATCAGCAGCAACTCATCCCATCGATGCTTTTATCCGCACCACTCTAACGGAAGCTGGAATGAAACCATCACCGCCTGCTGACAAAGCCGCGTTGTTCCGCCGGGTCAGTTTTGACCTGACAGGACTGCAACCCAGCCCCGAAGAACTGGCGGTTTATCTCGCCGACAATTCCGCCGATGCCTACGAAAAAGCCGTGGACCGGCTGCTGGCTTCCCCGCGCTATGGCGAACGCTGGGCGCGCAAGTGGCTCGACCTCGCACGTTACGCGGACACGAATGGCTACGAAAAAGACCGTCCGCGCACCATCTGGCCCTACCGCGACTGGGTGATCAAGGCGCTGAACAACGACATGCCGTTCGATCAATTCACCATCGAGCAAATCGCCGGCGACCTGCTTCCGAATGCCACTTCCGAGCAGTTGATCGCGACGGGATTTCATCGCAACACCATGCTCAACGAAGAAGGCGGCATCGACCCCCTGGAGTTCCGTTTTCATGCGATGACCGACCGCATCGCCACCACCAGCGCCACCTGGTTGGGACTCACCATGCAGTGTGCCCAATGTCACACCCACAAATACGATCCCATTCCGCACAAGGAGTATTATTCGATGATGGCATTCCTCGACAATGCCGATGAACCGGAATTGGAACTGCCGAATGCCGAGCAACAGCGCTCGATCACCGAGCGCGCGGCAAAGGCCGAGCAATTGCTCGCCGCCCTGCCCCTCAAATGGCCGGTGACGGACAGTTCCGTCAATTGGATCACGCCGACGCCCACAGTGACCACGGAGCCAACTGAAGCAAACCGGGTGCTCGCGGATGGTTCGATTCTTTTCACCGCACCAGGGCCGGAAAAGAGCACGATCAACATGCAACTCGCCGGTCTCAAGGGTCGGTTCACCCATCTGCGCGTCGAAGCGCTGACCGACGATTCCCTTCCTCAAAAAGGTCCGGGGCGCGCCGTGAACTCGAACTTCGTGCTGAGCGAAGCGGAACTGCGGGTCGCGGGCAAGCCGGTCAAACTCGTGCGTGCCACGGCCAACATTGAACAGCCGGGCTTTACAGCAAGTGCCGCCATCGATGGCGATCCCGGAACGGGCTGGGCGGTTTCCATCGCGGGACAAAACATCCACGACAACAAAATCGCTACGTTTATTTTTGAAAGCCCCATCGATTGCAACGGCGATGCCACGGTGAGCTTGAAACAACTGCACGGCTCGATGCATACCATCGGCCGGGTGAAACTCAGCTTCGGCACCGCCGCCCCGGTCTCCGGCGACCTGGAGGCACAGCGCAAGGAATCTCTAACGAAAGCATTCGACCAATGGCTCGCCGGTGAAAGAACCCGCACGGCGGGATGGCAGGTCATCAACCCGGTCAAGGCCACTTCGAACCTGCCGTTGCTGACTCTTCAAGCTGATTCCACCATCTTCGTTTCAGGTGACATCACCAAGGCCGACACCTATCAACTGGATTTTGAAAAACTTCCGGACGGCATCACGGCGATTCGGCTGGAAGCCCTGCCCGACCCGCGTTTGCCCGGTCGTGGCCCCGGCATGGCCTACTACGAGGGCCCCAAGGGCGATTTTATGTTGGGCGAATTCCAACTCAGCGCCCAAGGCCAACCGGTCAAAATCAGCAAGGCCACCCAGAGTTATGCCAAAAACAATTTCGGCTCACAGGCGGAAGCTTCGTATGCGATCGACGGCAACGCCGAAACCGGATGGAGTTGCGCGGAAGGTCAGGGTCGGGCCCACGAAGCGGTGTTTCAATTGGAAAAGCCGTTGAGCGGCGGCCAACTTCATCTGACGATGATGTTCGGACGGCACTACGCCTGTTCGTTAGGAAAATTCCGGATCTCCTTCACCACCCAGACCGGCGAGGTGGTGGCGAGTCAAGTGGCTGCCGATGTGCAATTGCTGGCCCACAAGCCAAACCTGACCGAAGAGGAACGCACGCGATTGATGAACGAATTTCTGCTCAACGCCCCGGAACTGGCAGCGGAACGCAAGGAAATCGAAGACCTGCGCCGCCCGCAATCGTTCCAGACTTCGCTGGTGATGCAGGAGCGTCCGGCAGAGAACCCTCGCCGCACTTTCATCCACAACCGCGGTGAATGGACGCAGCCCACCGAAGCTGTGGAACCCGCCGTTTTATCAATCCTGAATCCCCTTCCCCCGGGAGCTCCGAAAAACCGCCTCGGCTTCGCCCGCTGGCTGGTCAGCCGCGAAAATCCCCTCACCGCCCGCGTGATCGTCAATCGAACCTGGGCGACGTTCTTCGGTCGTGGCATCGTCAAAACCCAGGAGGACTTCGGTTTCCAAGGCAGCGCGCCGTCGCACCCGCAATTGCTCGACTGGCTCGCGGTGCGTTTCATGGACGATGGCTGGTCTTCGAAAAAACTCCATCGATTGATCATCACCAGCGAGAGCTACAAGCAGTCGAGCAAGTCAATCGCCGCCGCCGAGGAGAAGGATCCGGAAAACAAACTGCTCTGGCGCGGTCCGCGACTGCGGCTTGATGCCGAGGAGGTCCGCGACGCCGCGCTGCGCTCCGCCAGCCTTCTTTCGGAAAAAATGTTAGGACCCAGCGTATATCCGCCACAACCTGCCAGCGTGACCACCGAAGGCACTTATGGAGCGATGGGGTGGAATGCCAGCAGCGGCGAGGACCGCTACCGCCGCAGTCTTTACACATTCGCCAAGCGCACGGCTCCATTCGCTTTTGCCAATACTTTCGATGCACCTTCGGGCGAGCAATGCATTGTGCGTCGCGACAAGTCGAACACACCTCTGCAAGCCCTGAGCCTGCTCAACGATGTCACCATCATCGAAGCCGCACAGTCCTTGGGCAAACGCCTGGCGGAAATCCCGGGCACACCGGAGCAACGAATTCACGAGGCATTCCTGCGCTGCTTTTCCCGACCTCCTGAAGCCGCGGAACTCAGTGCGGTGATGGAGTTTTTCCAGAAACAGGAAAAACGTTTCGGCGCCGCGCCCGAAGTCGCCAGACAACTTGCCGGCCAAGGCCCGGCCGAATCCACGATCACCCGTGCCGCCTGGACTGCCGTGGCCCGCGCGCTGATGAACATGGATGAATTCGTCACCAAGAACTGAAAAATCATGAACCCGTTGCAACACCGCTGTCTGGATATCACCCGCCGCCACTTCCTCCGCGACTGTGGAATCGGCGTCGGCAAAATGGCGCTTGGTGGATTGCTGGCCGATCAACTCGGTGCGCAATCCACTGCACCACTTGCCAATCCCATGGCCCCACATCCGGGGCATTTTCCCGGCAAGGCCAAGGCAGTGATCCACCTGTTCATGGCCGGGGCGCCGAGCCATCTCGACCTCTTCGATTTCAAACCGGAACTAACAAAAATGGACGGCAAACCGTTGCCGCCATCGGTGACCGAAGGACAACGCCTCGCCTTCATCCGAGCGGATGCCGCAGTGATGGGTCCGCAGTTCAAGTTCGCCAAACATGGCCAGTCGGGCATGGAAATCTCGGAGGCGCTGCCCTATCTATCGAAAATCGTCGATGACATCTGCCTGGTTCGCTCTTGTTTTACAGAGCAATTCAACCACGCACCGGCCCAAACCTTTTTTCAAACCGGCTTTGCGGTCCCCGGTCGCCCCAGCATCGGTTCCTGGGCAACCTACGGTCTCGGCTGCGTCACCCAGGATCTGCCTGCATTTGTGGTTCTCAGCACCGGCAGCGGCATCAGCGGCGGCAGCGGATTGTGGTCGAGCGGCTTCCTGCCAACCAGCTACACCGGTGTGCGCTTCCGCAACCAGGGCGACGCGATTCTCAATGTCTCGAACCCCGCGGGAATCGATGCCTCGCTGCAACGCGACACCCTCGACCTGGTCAACAATCTCAACCGCAAACGCCTCGATACCACCGGTGACCCGGAAATCGCAACCCGCCTGGCCAATTATGAAATGGCCTTCCGCATGCAAACGTCCGCGCCCGAGCTGATGGACCTTCGCAGTGAAACCAAGGAAACACTGGACCTCTACGGCTGCGACCCCGCCGTGCCATCGTTCGCCCGCGCCTGCCTGCTGGCACGACGGATGATCGAACGCGGCGTGCGCTTCGTGAATATTTTCCACGAAGGCTGGGACGCACACAGTGATGTGGTCGGCAACCATCGCGACAACTGCAAGAAAACCGATCAAGCGAGCGCCGCATTGGTCATCGATCTGAAACGTCGCGGTTTGCTCGATGAAACCCTGGTCGTCTGGGGCGGTGAATTCGGTCGCACGCCAATGGTCGAAAGCAATGCGGCACTAGGTCGTTCGCGCGGTCGCGACCACCATCCGAAAGCCTACAGCATGTGGATGGCCGGCGGCGGAACCAAACCAGGATTGATCCACGGTGCCACCGACGACCTTGGTTACAACATCATTCAGGACCCGGTTCACGTCCACGACATCCAGGCCACCCTGCTCCACTGCATGGGCTTCGACCACGAACGTCTGACCTTCCGCACCCAGGGTCGGGACTTCCGCCTCACCGACGTGCACGGCCATGTGCTCAAACAACTGCTCGCTTGAGTTTCAGCCCGTTCGTTGGTCCGCAAACAAAACCGGAGACATGCACAACTGATTTTTCCTGGCAAAATGAACCATGGATCGAAATCCCTCTTCCCGGCTCGGTTGTTTTTTCTGTTAGGTTTTCTCGGTTTGCCAAACCTGCGCGCCGCCGACAGTCTCTATTGCAAGGGAACCATCCTGAGCATGGATGCAGAAAACCGCACCTTTGAGGCCGTCGGAGTGCGCGAGGGGAAAATCATTTCCGTGGGGACCAGGGAAACCGTGACCGCCAGCCTCAAGCCGGGGTTTGATGAAATCGACTTGCACGGTCGCACTATGCTTCCCGGATTTTACGCTGCGCACGACCACTTTCCGGAAGTTGGCGAAAACGAGCTGCTGTCGGTGGATTTGAACAGCCCCGAACTCGGTCCGATTCATGACATCGCGGAATTGATTGCCGCGCTCAAGCGCAAGGCTGATGCCACTCCACCCGGAGAATGGGTGCTGGGATGGGGATACGACGACACCCTGCTGCGCGAACTGCGCCATCCCACCCGTGGCGATCTCGATCGCGTATCGACCCGTCATCCCATCTGGATCAGCCACATTTCCGGTCACCTTGGTGTCGCCAATTCCAAAGCCCTCGAGATCGCGGGTGTGACCAAAGCCACACCGCAACCCACGGGCGGACGCATCCGGCTCGACGCGACAACGGGCGAGCCGAACGGTGTTTTCGAAGAGGCGACCGGCCTCGTTGGTCGTCATATCCCTCCACCCACGGAAAGCCAACGACTGAAAGCCATTCGCCTAGCGCAAAAGGCCTACCTCGCCCAGGGCGTGACCACCACGGTAATTGCCGGAGCATCGGCAGTGACACTCGCCGACATTGATTCGGTGATCTCAACCGGCGGTCTGCAACTGCGGATCTCCGCCCTGGTGGCGCGACGCGATGCCGGGAAGATGGCCGCCTTTCAGTCTCCAGCGGAACAACTGCATCTGACAGGAGTGAAATTGCTTCAGGACGGCTCGCTGCAGGGGTACACCGGCTACCTCAGCAAACCCTACCACAAACAACCGGAAGGCAGGCAGGACTTCCGCGGTTACGCCTCACGACCGCGCGAAGAACTTGTCAAAATGGTCGTCGATTTCCATAAACAAGGCCTGCAAATTGCCATCCATGGCAATGGCGATGCCGCTATCGACGACATCATCGCGGCTTTTGCCGAAGCGCAAAAAATGGATCCACGCCCCGATGCCCGCCACCGCATCGAACATTGCCAGACGGTGCGCGAAGATCAACTGGCGCGCATGCAGGAACTAGGCATCACTCCCTCGTTTTTTCAGGTTCATGTCTACTATTGGGGAGATCGCCACCGCGACATCTTCCTAGGGCCGGAGCGGGCCGCGCGAATTTCGCCACTCGCCAGCGCGCTGCGTCACAAGATGCGGATCAGCGTTCACAACGACACTTCGGTCACTCCCGTCAATCCGCTCATGCTTGTGTGGTCGGCGGTGAACCGGATCACCTCCAGTGGCAAATCCCTCGGCCCGGATGAGTGCATTTCCGTAACCGATGCACTGCGCAGCGTCACCATTGATGCCGCATGGCAGGCCTTTGAGGAAAAAAGCCGTGGTTCGATTGAACCTGGAAAACTCGCCGACTTCGTGATCCTTGATCGCAACCCGCTCATCACCCCGCCGAAGGATCTGCGCGACCTGAAAGTTCTGGAAACCATCATCGGCGGCAACCGTGTTTATGTTCCTTGAGGATCTGTCGACAGCAGCCGGGAGGTGCGGCGTCGGCCGATCGCAAAAGTGGCCAGAGCCGCGCTCCAGGTGACCATGGTGATGCCCCACCAGACTCCCCATTGTTTCCAGTCCAGCGCCACCGCCAGCAGCGGAAAAACGCAGAGCGGCGCGACGATTTGTCGATAGAGCCCGACCCACAGACTGATGCTCGCCTGCTTGAGCCCCTGGAGCAGAAAAACGGTTTGAAACAAAATCACATAGGCCGCCATGGTGAACGATGCCATGCCGAGGTAATCGCTGCCATGACCGATCACTGTTGGTTCATTTGAGAAGATACTCACCAACTGATGGCGCGTGAACCAAAGCACTAGGCCCGCCGGAACCATCATGCCCAGTCCATAGCGAAGCGTCGTATGCCAGGTCTGGCGAATCCGGTCGAAGCGTTGGGCACCGAAATTTTGCGCCACTAGGGTGAGCACAGCATAGTTCAGTCCCATCGCCGGCAACAGCAGCATTTGCTCCACCCGGGTGGCGATGCCATAACCCGCCACCGGGGCATCACCGTAGCGGGCGACAAAACTTTGGATCACAAAAATCCCGGCGGCCACCGTCAGCATGTTGAAACCGGCGGGCACAGCCTGGGTCAGCAATTGACCGATCTCTTTTGCCGCGGGCCGGAAGTGGACTTTGCTTACCTCTTTCCACAAAGGACCTCGGGCCACATGGCGCATCAAATAGAGACAGGTGGCCACCTGGCAGACGATTGTCGCCCATGCCAGTCCCGCCATGCCCAGTGCGGGCATGCCCCAGCCGCCATAGAGCATCCACGGGTCGAGGATGCAGTTCAATACAAAACAGGCGATCAGCGCATTGCGGTAAACCTTGGTATTGCCCCGCGCGTTGAGTTCCGCATTGAGAACGGTTTGCAGCAGGAAAAAACCGGATCCCGCCATGATGACATTCATGTACTGGAGTGCGAGATCAAGTGTGACTCCTTTCGCATTCTGGATCTCAAACAACCATCGCGAGCCGAGCAATCCGGCTATTGTCAGAGCCACGGTGCCGATGCCGCAAAGCAGCAGTGCCTGACAGAAAAACTGCCGGGCGCGCTCGGGGTGTCCCGATCCCAACGCATTGCCCAGCAGGGCCGTCGTCGCTTGTCCCAGGCCGCTGCCCACGGCGATGACGACGAAAAAAACCGGGAAGGAAAAAGTCAAGGCGGCCAGCCCCTCGGTGGACACCCGGCCGGCCCAGTAGGTGTCGACAAAATTGTACATCGTCTGAAAAAACATCCCGACACTGGCCGGAATGGCGATCGAGCGAACGAGTTTTGGAATCGGATCGGAGGTGAGATTCATGCCGTCATTGCTTTGCTACTATACATCTGCCATCTCCCGCGAAGAGAAAAGAGTGCCTGCAACTTCCGCAACCGTCCCGAGTCTGCTGTCAGGCAGGAAATGGTGGAGCTTAGCGGATTCGAACCGCTGA
>CAMAQB010000060.1 GCA_945860285.1 Akkermansia muciniphila
ACTCACCGGCGTTGTTGGCGCACGAGAGCGCGGGGTGAAGGTAGATCACGTTAGGGTGATCCGCGACCGTCCCCCACCGGAACGCTCGGAGATCGCCTTTTTGATTGCGACATTTCTTGTCAATCCTTTCCCTAGCTTGATCGCCGTGCAAAGTCCCCCACGGCGATCAAGCCAGGGAGATGCTCAAAGGCAGGGAACGCTGTTCCTAGCGATCCGGTGGGGGCAGGATGGTTGACGGGTCATCTTCCTTCCTGACTCATCGGCGTTTTTGGCGCACGAGGGCGTGGGGTGAAGGTAGATCGCGTCAGGGCGATCCGCGACCGTCCCCCACCGGAACGCTCGGAGATCGTTCCCTGCCTTTTTGATTGCGACATTTCTTGTCAATCCTTTCCCTAGCTTGATCGCCGTGCAAAGTCCCCACGCCGCGGGAACCACCACATCCCTTGCTTGACCACGCCGATGATTTTCGCTAATGCTTCGCAACCGGCCAGACGGGCAGGAGAAACAAAAACCCTTTCGTTTCATAGTTAGCATGCATCGATCCTTTTTAAGCCGTGAACGAACGGTGGCTCCACCCGGATTCCCGCGCTGGCTGGTGCCGCCCGCCGCGATCGCGGTGCACATGTGCATCGGCCAGGTTTACGGCTTCAGCGTGTTCAACAAACCGCTCGCCGCCGAACTCGCGGTGCCGATCTCGAACGTACAGTGGGCCTATCAAATCGCGCTGATGATGCTCGGCATCTCCGCCGCGGTGTTTGGCAAATGGGTCGAACGCAGCGGACCGCGCAAAACGATGCTCGCCAGCTGCCTCTGTTTCTGTGGCGGCCTGTTGATCAGCGCGCTGGCCGTCAAGATCAAGTCCATTCCGCTTTTGCTTTTCGGCTACGGTTTTGTCGGCGGCATCGGCCTCGGCCTGGGATACATTTCGCCGGTGTCCACTCTGGTGAAATGGTTTCCCGACCGCCCGGGCATGGCCACGGGCATGGCGATCATGGGCTTCGGCGGCGGTGCCTTGATCGGCTCCCCGCTCGGTCAGGAACTGATGAAGCGTTTTGCCAGCGGCGCCGATACCGGTGCGATGATGACCTTCGTGACGATGGCAGGGCTATATTCGCTTTCGATGATTTTCGGCGCCTTGCTCGTCCGCGTGCCCGCCGAAGACTGGAAGCCGGATGGCTATGTGCCCTCGACGCGCAACAACGCGATGATCACCACGGCCAATGTCGCTGTCGATACCGCCTGGAAAACGCCGCAGTTCTGGTTGCTATGGACCGTGTTGTGCATGAATGTCAGCGCGGGCATCGGCGTGCTAGGTCGCGCCGCGGACATGTGTCAGGACATGTTCAGCGTCGATGCCGCCATCGGCGCGGGATTCGCCGGATTGCTTTCGATCTTCAACATGGGCGGACGTTTCCTCTGGTCGTCGGTGTCCGATTTCACCGGTCGCAGGCAGGTCTATTGCCTCTACTTTATTCTCGGTGCCTTGCTCTACGCGCTGTTGCCGTGGACGCAGCACAGCCAGAGTAAAATCATCTTCGTGATCGCCGCCGCGCTGATCATCTCGATGTATGGCGGTGGCTTCGCAACCATTCCGGCCTATTTGAAGGACATGTTCGGCACCTATCAGGTGGGCGCGATTCACGGACGACTCATCACCGCGTGGTCGGTGGCCGCCGTCATCGGTCCGAGCCTGATCAACGGCCTCTACGACCGACGCGTTGCCGCAGGAGTGCCGAAAGCCGAGGCCTACAACGGAACGTTTTACATCATGGTCGGCGTGCTGATGATCGGCCTCATCGCCAACCTGCTCGTGCGCCCTGTCGATCCCAAGCACCATCGTCGCTCATGAAACTCGCATTTGCCTGGCTTTTCGTCATCGTCCCGCTCGCTTGGGGCGTGATGAAATCGATCGAAAAATCCAAACCGCTGTTCCAGCAAAAAGCAGCGGTGAAATCGTCGCGGTGATTCCCGCAAATCGTGCGGCAACACATTTGTCACTTGCTTCTTCGCAGGATTGACCTATCAGGAAACCATGTCGGAAACATTTCATGGTTGGGCGTCGATGAACGCGAAGGGTCGCTTGGAACCATTCTCGTACAAGGTGCCGGACATCGGCCCCGAGCAGGTGCAGATCCGCGTGGAGTCGTGTGGGATTTGTCATTCGGATCTTTCGATGATCGATAACGAATGGGGCATGTCCGCCTATCCGCTGATTGCGGGACACGAGGCGATTGGCATCGTGGAAGCCGTGGGTGATTTTGCAAAAGGCATCAAAGTCGGCGACCGCGTGGGGCTCGGCTGGTTTGCCGGATCGTGCATGAGCTGTCGACCCTGTTTGTCGGGTCGGCATCAATTGTGCGGCGCGGGTGAGCAAACCATCGTCGGCCGCCACGGTGGTTTCGCCGATCGCGTGCGTTGCCACTGGAGCTGGGCGATCCCGCTGCCGGCTGGCATTGATCCCGACAAAGCAGGACCCTTGTTCTGCGGCGGCATCACGGTATTCGCACCCATCGCCGACCTCGCGGTGAAACCCACCCAGCGCGTCGGCGTGATCGGCATCGGCGGACTCGGCCATCTGGCGCTGCAATTTTTGAACAAATGGGGCTGTCACGTGACCGCATTCACCAGCAGTGAAAACAAGATGGCGGAGGCGAAAGCTTTGGGTGCCCATGAGGTCTTGAATTCAAGGGATTCAGCGGCCATGAAAAAAGCGGCGGGTACTTTTGACTTCATCCTTTCCACCGTCAACGTGCCGCTGGCCTGGGATGAAATCATCAACCTGCTGGCAGCCGACGGCACACTGCATTTTGTCGGTGCCGTGCTGGAGCCGGTGCAGGTGGCGGCCTTCTCGCTGATCGCCGGACGCAAGAAAATCAGCGGCTCGCCGCTTGGATCGCCGTCGACCGTGCGGGACATGCTGGATTTTTGCGAACGCCATTCGATTCATCCGCAGACGGAAACTTTCGCGATGTCGGACATCAACGACGCGATGGATCACCTTCGTGCCGGCAAGGCGCGCTATCGTCTGGTGGTGAAACACCAGCCGCATGGCGGATGAGCTTGGACGGAACACAGTTGTTGTTTCTGGGCGCGGCCATTTTCGCGATGGCCGTTCTTTATTCATCGGTCGGCCACGGCGGAGCCTCGGGCTATACGGCGGTGATGGCGCTGTTTTCGATCAGCGCGGCATCGATCAAACCAACCGCGTTGGTTCTGAACATCTTTGTTTCGGCCATCGCGGCCGTGCAGTTTTTCCGGGCAGGCCACTTCCAGTGGTCGCGCTTCTGGCCCTTCGCGGTGACTTCGGTGCCGCTCGCTTATGTCGGCGGCGCCATTCATTTGCCGACGAAGTATCATACGCCCTTGCTCGGCAGCGTTTTGTTGTTTTCGGCAGCGCGATTGTTTTTTCGCAAGCCGGCCGACGGCACCGCAACCCGCCCGGCCCCGCTCTACGCGGCCCTGCTGTGGGGAGCGGCGCTCGGTCTGTTGTCGGGCTTGACCGGTGTCGGTGGCGGCATTTTCCTCAGTCCGCTGCTGTTGTTCGCCCGCTGGGCCGACGCCCGCCAGGCCTCGGGCACGGCGACGATGTTCATCCTGGTCAACAGCGTCGCCGGTTTGTTAGGTCATCTCGGCAGCGTGCAAAAGGTGCCCGACTTTGCCGGAATCCTGGTCATCGCGGCAGTGGCGGGTGCGTTGATTGGTTCTTATTTCGGCAGCAGCCGACTGCCGGTGCCGGTCATTTGCCGCACTCTGGCCGTCGTGCTGGTCATTGCGGGAATCAAACTGATCCTGCCGTGAAGCAGCCCGTTCTCACGACAACCTCGCGGTCAGCAATTCGCGCTGGAACAACACCTCCTTGGGCAGGGAGTCGTAGAGATCGATGAAAAACTCCGACTGACTGACCAATTCCGCCTTCCACTCGGCGTGATGGAACGCCATGCACTCGTCGAAATTTTTTCTCGTGAAACCTTCGAGTCCCGCGACGTGGAAATCCTCGAACGCGGGGATCCAGCCGATCCCGGTCTCGTGGCCGGCGGCCTCGCCTTTGCAGCGGCGTACGATCCACTCGAGCACCCGCATGTTTTCGCCAAATCCGGGCCAGAGGAATTTGCCCTCGTCGTTCTTGCGGAACCAGTTGACGTGAAAAAATCGCGGCAGGTGGGTGAGATAGCGGCGCATTTCCAGCCAGTGACCGAAATACGCCCCCATGTTGTATCCGCAGAACGGCAGCATCGCCATCGGATCCCGACGCACCTTGCCGAGCGTGCCCGCCGCGGCCGCCGTCATTTCCGATCCCATCGTGGCGCCAAGATACACGCCGTGCCCCCAGTTGAAGGCCTGAAATACTAAAGGCATAGTAGTAGCGCGACGACCGCCGAAGATGATCGCGTCGATCGGCACGCCATCGGGATTCTGCCAGTTCGGATCGATTGTCGGACATTGCGCGGCGGGCGCGGTGAAACGGGAATTCGCGTGCGACGACGTGCGGCCGCAATCGGGCGTCCAGTCCTGTCCGGTCCAGTCGATCAAATGCGCCGGCGCTTCTTTTGTCATGCCTTCCCACCAGACATCACCGTCGTCGGTGAGGGCCACATTGGTGAAAATCGTGTTTTCCTTCATCGAATCCATCGCGATCGGATTGGTCGAATACGATGTCCCCGGAGCCACGCCGAAAAAGCCGGTTTCCGGATTGATGGCGTGCAGTTTGCCATCCTCGTGGGGCCACAGCCAGGCAATGTCGTCGCCGACCACTGACGTTTTCCATCCGGCGTCGAGATATTCCTGTGGCGGAATGAGCATCGCCATGTTGGTTTTTCCGCAGGCCGAAGGGAAGGCGGCGGCCACATAGGTGACATGGCCATCCGGGGCTTTCAATCCGGTGATCAGCATGTGTTCGGCCATCCACTTGTGTTCGCGGGCGATGTTCGAAGCGATGCGCAGGGCGAGGCATTTTTTTCCCAACAAGGCGTTGCCGCCGTAACCGGAGCCATAGGACCAGATTTCGCGGGTGTCGGGAAAATGACAGATGTATTTGTCATCGTTGCACGGCCAACTCGAGTCCGCTTGTCCCGGTTCGAGCGGACAACCGACCGAGTGCATGCACGGGATGAACTGGCCGTGGCCGTCGCGCTGTTTCGGCAGTGCGCCCGAATACTCCTCCTCCAGCCTTCGCAGCACTTTTGCCCCCATGTGGCACATGATGCGCATGTTGACGACCACATAGGGGCTGTCGCTGATTTCCACGCCGATTTTTGCCAGCGGCGAATCGAGCGGTCCCATGCAAAATGGAATCACATACATCGTGCGACCCTTCATCGAGCCGCGGAATTTCCCCAAAAGCAGGGCTTTCATTTCCGCCGGGTCGGCCCAGTTGTTGGTGGGACCGGCTTCGTCGGGGCGTTTGAAGCAGATGAAAGTGCGGTCCTCCACGCGGGCGACATCGGAGGGCTTCGAGCGGGCGAGAAACGAATTCGGACGTTTTTCCGGATTCAGGCGGATGAACGTGCCGCTGTCGACGAGCAGTCCGGTGAGCGTCTGCCATTCCTCGTCGGAACCGTCGCACCATTTGATGGTATCGGGGTTGCAAAGTGCGGCCATTTCCTGGACCCATTTTTCCAGTCCGGTGTGTGTGGTGGGGACGTTCATGTGAGCCGGATTGCAACATTTGTACCGAGTTCTGGCAAATTGTTGCGAATTGATGCGGAATAATCGCGTGAATCCGATCATGAATGAAGAAATTGCCGAAATTCGCATCCTGTTCTTTACAAATCCGCCCCCACCTGCCAAATCCCTGCGAGTTTACACACGACGAGCCTGCCCATGCCCAAAGACACCACCATCAAAAAAATCCTCGTGATCGGCTCTGGGCCGATCGTGATCGGACAAGGATGCGAATTCGACTATTCCGGTGTCCAGGCCTGCAAGGCTCTTCGCGAGGAGGGCTACCAAGTGGTCCTTGTGAACTCGAACCCGGCGACGATCATGACCGATCCGGAGTTCGCATTCCGCACCTACATCGAACCGATCACACCCGAGGTTGTCGAAAAAATCATCATCCGGGAAAAGCCCGATGCCCTGTTGCCCACCCTCGGCGGCCAGACGGCGCTCAACACCTCGATGTCGCTTTTCAAATCCGGCACTCTCGACAAACACAACGTGCGCATGATCGGGGCCAACGCCGATGCCATCGACAAAGGCGAGGACCGCCAGCGCTTCAAGGACGCGATGCTCAAAATCGGCCTCGACGTTCCGCAATCCGGCACCGCCCACACGATGGAGGAAGCCAAGGTCATTGCCGAACAAATCGGCCGCTTTCCGCTGATCATCCGTCCGGCATTCACCCTCGGCGGCCAGGGCGGCGGCATCGCCTACAACCGCGATGAATTCGAGGAAATCATCACCCGCGGGCTCGATCTGTCACCGGTGAGCGAAGTGCTCGTCGAGGAATCTTTGCTCGGCTGGAAGGAATATGAAATGGAGGTCATGCGCGACCATGCCGACAACTGCGTGGTCATTTGTTCCATCGAAAACCTCGACCCGATGGGTGTGCACACCGGTGACTCGATCACCGTGGCACCGATCCAGACATTGTCCGACCGCGAGTATCAGATCATGCGCGATGCCTCATTCGCGGTGATCCGCGAGATCGGCGTGGAAACCGGCGGATCGAACATCCAGTTCGCCACCGATCCGCAAACCGGGCGCATGATCGTGATCGAAATGAACCCGCGGGTCTCGCGGTCATCGGCACTGGCCTCGAAGGCCACGGGGTTCCCGATTGCGAAGATCGCCGCGAAACTGGCCGTCGGCTATTCGTTGGACGAAATCCGCAACGACATCACCCGCGAAACCCCGGCTTCGTTCGAACCGACAATCGACTACGTGGTGACCAAAATCCCGCGCTTTACTTTTGAAAAATTCCCCACCGCCAATTCCGTGCTGACCACTTCGATGAAATCGGTCGGCGAGGCGATGGCAATCGGCCGCACCTTCAAAGAGTCGATGCAAAAATGCCTGCGCTCGTTGGAAACCGGGCGCTGGGGATTTGGCTTCGACAACAAGGACAAGGTCAACGTCACCCGCGACGAAATCGAGCGCATGCTGCGCGTTCCGAATGCCGAACGGATTTTCTGGTTGCAAACGGCTTTCGTCAACGGCTGGACGGTTGAGGAAATTTTCGAAACCTCCCGCATCGATCCGTGGTTCCTGCGGCATTTGGAAGAGATCGCCAAAGAGGGTATGCAACTTGGGAAGACAGGCATCCTGCCTGTCTCGGCAGACGGGCGTCCCGCCTGTCCAACTCTGGAAAACATCCAGTCTCCCGAGCGCACGCAAATTTTCCCGGCGGATACATTCCTGCCCTTCGCAGAGTCGCTCCCAACAGAAAAAACGTTCCGCCATCTTCCTCACTGGCAGCAAGACGGATGCAGCTATTTCATCACATTCCGCCTCGCCGATGCCTTGCCTGCAAACATGCTGCAAAACTGGCAAAAAGAACTGGAACTTTTTCACAAAAATCACCCCCAACCATGGGATTTCCAAACGCAGCGTCAGTTCGTTCTGCGCTTCCGTGAGACACTGGAAGCATGGTTGGATGCCGGACACGGCAGTTGCCTGATGCGCGATGCCGAGCTTAGAGCCATTGTGGAAAATGCTCTGCTTCATTTTGATCGTGAACGCTATGTGCTCGATAGCTTTGTGATTATGCCAAATCACGTACATGCGATCATCAAACCTCTGGGCGATCACACGCTGAGCAACATCCTGCATTCTTGGAAATCCTTCACTGCCAAGGAGATCAACAAAGTCACGCAGGTTGATGGGCCGGTATGGATGGAAGAATCCTATGACACGATCATCCGTCATTCAGAGGATTTAGTGGATTGCCGCAAGTACATCAATGGCAATGGTAAAGACACGCCAGCGGCTTCCTTTACCTTGCATGCGCCTCATGCATTGGTTGTCTGCTCCGGACAGGCTGGAAGCCTGTCTGCCGGGACAGGCGAGACGCCTGTCCTCCAACCCGCGATGCTGAAACGCGCAAAAAAACTCGGCTTCTCGGACCGCCAGCTCGCCAAGGCATTCGGCACCACCGAAGACAAGATCCGCGCGGAACGCAAGAAATCCGGTGTCGTCCCGACCTATCGGCTGGTTGACACCTGTGCCGCGGAGTTCGAAGCCTACACGCCGTACTTTTACTCCTCCTACGGTGATGAAAACGAAGCGCGGCGATCGGACAAAAAGAAAATCATCATCCTCGGCGGCGGCCCCAACCGGATCGGCCAGGGAATCGAATTCGACTACTGCTGCGTTCACGCCTCCTTCGCCCTCAAGGAACTCGGCTACGAAACGATCATGGTCAATTCCAATCCGGAAACGGTTTCGACCGACTACGACACGTCCGATAAGCTGTTCTTCGAGCCGCTGACCCTCGAAGACGTGCTCAACATCTGCGATCAGGAAAAGCCGGACGGCGTGATCGTGCAGTTTGGCGGCCAGACCCCGCTCAACCTCGCTGCCGACCTCAAACGCCACGGCGTGCCGATCATCGGCACCTCGCCGGAATCGATCGAACTCGCCGAGGACCGCAAGCACTTCTCCGCCCTGCTCGACAAACTCGGCCTGAAACAAGCCGAAGCGGGCACCGCTGTTTCGGCAGAAGAAGCCATCGTGATTGCCAATCGCATCGGTTATCCGGTGCTGGTCCGACCGTCCTTCGTGCTCGGCGGGCGGGCGATGATGATCGTTTACAACGACACAGAACTCGACCGCTACATGCGCGAAGCCGTGACCGCCTCCCCGGAACGTCCGGTGCTGGTGGATCGATTCCTCGACAACGCCACCGAGGTGGATGTCGACTGCATCGCCGATGGTAGTACGGCCGTAGTAGGTGCGATCATGGAGCACATCGAGCAGGCCGGCATCCACTCCGGCGATTCCGCATGCATGATTCCCCCGTTTTCCCTGAGTGCGGAAATCCAGCAAAAAATCGAGGCGGCGGCGATCAGCCTCGCCCGTGAACTCAACGTCAAGGGTCTGATGAACATCCAGTTCGCGGTGAAGGACAACGAACTTTACGTGATCGAAGTCAACCCGCGGGCCTCGCGCACCGTGCCCTTCGTTTCCAAGGCCATCGGTGTGCCGCTGGCCAAGCTGGCCGCCAAAATCATGGTCGGCAAAACGTTGCCCGAACTCGGCTTCACCCGACGCATCGTGCCGGCGCATTTCAATGTGAAGGAAGCGGTGTTCCCGTGGAACCGATTCCCGGGCATCGACATCGTGCTCGGTCCGGAAATGAAATCGACCGGCGAGGTGATGGGCATCGATGAGGACGCGGGCATGGCCTATGCCAAAGCGCAGATGAGCGCCTTCAATCCGCTGCCCACCAAGGGCAACGTGTTCATTTCCGTCAGCGACCGCGACAAACCGCGCATGGTGCCGATCGCCCGCGACCTCGCTGATATGGGCTTCACCATTTTCTCGACGGGCGGCACCCACCAACTGCTGCTGCAGGAAGGCATTCCCAGTGTGCGGGTTTATAAAATCCTCGAAGGGGCCCGCCCCCACGTGGTGGATTTGATGAAAAACAACGAAATTCATTTTGTCATCAACACCCCGAGCAGCCACGAATCGCGCGCCGATGAAGTGCAGATCCGCTCGGGCGCGATCGCCCACAAAATTTCCTACGCCACCAACCTCGCAGCCGCAGCGGCCAGCGTGCGCGGAATCCGATCCCTGCAACAACGCGAACTCAGCGTGCGCTCGATCCAGGAATATCACGGACTGGTCTAGACCCGCCACGGCGACAGTTGGCAGTGAAAAATCGGCTTGACAGCTGATCTGCCGACGCGGTATTTTCACCACGTCTCTAAACCCGACGAAAATCCCTGTTCCGGCAGTTCCCATTGCCACTGGAATGAATGGGGTCGTCATCAAACCACAACATTACCATGAAACCTAAAAAACACAGCATTGTAGGCAATTGCACCCTCACGCTGCTTTGCGCAGCACTCATCAACCACTCGGCCCAGGCCGCGTCCGGAACCTGGAACCTCGACGGCAACAGCGTTTGGAACGTCGCCACCGACCCACCCTGGGCCGGCACGGTCATTGCCGACGGCACCGGCGACACCGCTGATTTCAGCACCATCGACATCACCGCCGACCGCACGGTGAGTCTCGATACCGTGCGCACCATCGGCAACCTGAGCTTTGGCGACACCAACACCGGCACAGTGGGCGGTTGGATCCTCAACAACAACGGCAATCCGGCCAACATCCTGACTCTGGCGGGCACTCCGGTGATCACCGTCAACGCGCTGGCCGCAGGCAAGGATGCCAACATCAGTGCGGTGCTGACCGGCACTTCGGGCCTCACCAAAAGCGGTGCCGGAACACTGACTTTGTCGGCCGCGAATACCTATACGGGCAGCACCACGGTCAATGCCGGAATTCTCAAGGCGGGCACTTCGACGGCTTTCGGCACCGCTGCAAATGCCAGCATTGCCTTCGGTCCGGCCACCACGGGCAAGGTGCAGCTCAACAACTTTGACATGACCCTCGTCGGCCTGAACAGCAACACCAGCGTCGGCACTCCGATCGTCGAAAACGGCGGCGCGAACGCCAAAACGTTGACGATCAACAACGCCGTCGCCAATACCTACGCGGGAATTTTCCAAAAAGGTGCTGCGGGAAATCTCGCCATCACCAAAACCGGTGCAGGTTTGCTCACGCTGACCGGCAGCAGTGCGACGACCATTGGCGGCAACATCATCGTCGACGGCGGGTCCTTGACGCTTTCTTCGAACGGAGATTTGTCTAATGGCAACGGCACTGTCGGCAGCACCGCGCTTGCGGGCAGCGTGGCGGTCACCGTCACCGGCCAAGGAACGAAATGGACCAATAGCAGCTATTTCCGCTTGGGCCAGTCCAGCACGAATAACTCTCTGACCATCAGTAACGGCGCGGTCCTCACCAGCTCGGGCACCTCTGCGTTCACCATCGGCCACAACGCCGGGGCCAACAACAATACGGTCACCGTCACAGGCAATGGCTCCTCACTGGGATATTCTGAACACTTTGAAGTGGGCCGCGTAGGCACGGGCTGCACTCTCAATATTGAAAACGGTGCCACCGCCACCTGCTTCCTCTTCTGGAGCAGTGGGGGCAGCGGCAACCCGGGGGGCTCCTCCAGCAGCACGGTCAAGATCGACGGCTTTGGATCTGCTTTGAATGTTAGCAGTAGCTGGGATATCGCGGATCGCGGCACGGGAAATCAATTCAAAGTCATCAATGGCGGCACAGCCAATATGACAGGCGGCGGTTACGTCGGTTATTACACCGGCAACGTTGAGATCACTTTGGATGGCAGCGGCTCGGTGTGGAACACGTCGGGCATAGACTGGGCCAACGGTGGCAGCAGCGCCAATTGCACTGTTAGCAACAGCGGTCGATGGAATGCCAACGGCCAGATCACCTTCAAGAACACCAACTCGCTCAACCTCAACAGCGGCGGCGAACTCAGTGTGCAGACTCTGAACATTGTGGCGGCCGGCGGACGCCTGAAATTCAACGGCGGACGCCTGATTGCCCTATCCGGAGGCTCGCTGGTCACTGGTCTCGGCAGAATCCAGTTGCTGGGAACGGGCACAATCTCCACCGACTTTACCAAAACCATCGCCAACGTCATTGAGGATGTCGGCGGCCTGACGAAAGAAGGCACCGGCACGCTCAGCCTCACCGGTCTGAACACCTACGACGGCACCACGACGGTGAACAACGGCACGTTGACGCTCGACCTTGCCACCAACAATGTCGTCGGCGTGCTCGACAGCATTTCCGGACTCGCTGTCGGCGGCGGCAACCTGAACTTGAGGGGCCGGACTGGCGCTTTCGCTTCCACCCAGACGATGGCGGGATTGACGGTCAACACGGGCAACAGCAGCGTCACGGTCACACCCAACGCCGGCACCAGTTCCACGCTGACTCTCACCAGCAACACCGTCAGCCGTGCCAACGGCGGCGTTGTCAATTTCAACAACGCCACCGGAACTCCTGCGACGGGAATCATCGCCTGGAATCCTTCACTCACCGGGGGAATCATCAACGGCGGGTTTTCGATGACCGACAACGTGGGCACGGACTTTGCGACCATCACGGCAGGCAAAGTGACGCGCTTCACCGGCGGCACCGTGCTGGCCGCGAGCAACCCCGGCAATCCCGCCGAGGACTTCCGAGCCAATGCGGGCGGCCTGATCATCAACACGATACCCTCGGCGGCGATGAACTCCCTGAGCATCGAAACATCGGCCGGTGCCTCGACATGGGATCTCGGCGTCGGCAACAGCGCCCCGATCAGCACCGGCGGCATCCTGATGACCGGCGGCAACGATTTCACCATCCAGAACGGCTCGCTGAGCAGCCAGACCGCGACGAATTCCGATCTGGTCATCCATCAGCACGGCATCGGCAACTTGACGATCAATTCCAACATCGTCGATGGCAATGGTGCCTCAACCCTGACCAAAGCCGGCTCCGGCGTGCTGGTGCTTGGTGGCGCCAACAGCTACACCGGCACCACCTTTGTGGAAGCCGGCACTCTGGCGTATGGCGCGAACAATGTGATCAGCACCGGGCCGGTGACGGTTCTCGGCGGGACATTGAACATCGATACCTACTCCGACAGCGTCGGCGCGGTGACCATCAAGGGTGGCTCGCTCAGCGGAACCACCGGAGTGCTGACCAGCACCAGCGGATTCACCGGCGATGTGGAATACACCGCCAGTGTCAGCGCGATTCTGGACGGCGCGGTGCCACTGACGAAAACGAGTCGCGGCACATTGACCCTCAGCAACGCCAACACCTACACGGGCCTCACCACCATCAGTGCGGGCACCGTGACTTACGGCATCAATGACGCCATCGCGGCGGGAGCGGTGACCATCAATGGCGGCACGCTCAACATTGCCGGTTTCTCCGACACCGTGGGCGTGGTGACACTGAGCAGCGGTTCGATCACCGGCACCGGTGGCACGTTGACGAGCACGAGCAACTTCATCCTCAACGGTGCAGGACCGGTCAGTGCTTCGGCAAAACTGGGTGGCGCGGTCGGTCTGGTGAAGAGCGGGAACAGCACCGCCACGCTCACCGGCATCAACACCTACACCGGCGACACCACGGTGGAGGAGGGAACCTTGTCGATCAGCAACGCCTACCTGGCCGATGCCTCGACGGTCAAAGTAGGCATCGTCGCCAATGCCTCGGCAGTGTTGAACCTGAATCATGCCGCAACGGACACGGTCGACAAACTCTTCATCGACGGCGTGCAAATGCCGGCGGGAACTTATGGATCGTCCACTTCGCTGGCGGCGAACAAGAACGACACCGCCTTCTCCGGCAATGGCATCCTGAAGGTCATCAGCAGTCCACCGGTCAATGCCTATCTCGCTTGGGCGACTACCACCCACGGCCTGAGTGGCGGCAACGCGGCATTTGACTTCGACTACGACAAGGACGGCATCGCCAACGGCATGGAATGGATTCTCGGCGGCAATCCGACGGTGAACGACAATTCATCGATCCTCCCCGCCGTGACCGGAAGCGCAGCGGGTGGTCTGACCCTTGTTTTCAATCGCGCCACTGCATCGATCCCGGAAACCACGTTGACCTGCGAATGGAATACCGATTTGAACAGCACCTGGAATTCCATTCCGATCGGCGTTGCGGATGTCGGACCCAGCGGCATCAATCCCACGGTGGACATCGATGCGCCCAGCGTAGGCAATGTGACCGTCAACATTCCCGCAGCGAATGCGGTGGGCGGCAGGATTTTCGCCCGCCTGAAGGCCACGAATCCTTGATGGGAATATACGGAATCATTCGTCACCCCCGGGGAGCACCTGCTTCCCACTGGCTGCGCCCGGCATTCCGCCGGGCGCAGTTTTTTGCGAAGGAACTCGCAACAGCGCCGCGAATATTGCCTTTTGGGATAGATTCATAACTCTCGATGCTTCTTCCTGACTCACCGGCTTTCTTTGCGAACGAAAGCGTGGGATGAAGGTAGGCTGCGTGAGGGTGACATTGAGTCGCCCCCCCGACCTCTTGACGGCATTATTTTTTCAATTTTTGCCGGTCTCAGCGTTCGAGCAGGATCGTGCCGTCCTTCACCACCAGGTCGATGCTGCCTTGCAGCGTTTGATTGACGAAGGGCGTGTTCTGACTGCGCGAGCACATGTAATCCGGTGTGAAGGTGGTGCTGCCCGCGGGGTTGAAAAGCAGGAACTCGGCGGTTTTTCCCTCCTCGATCGGCACCGGCTCGAGCCCCATGAAACGGCGCGGTTCGGCGGAATAGCGTTTGACCACCAGATCCCAGCCGAAAATATTACTACGAACATAGTAGTGATAGAGGCTGATCAGCGCGGTTTCCAGACCGGTGACACCGTTCGGCGCGCTGACGAAATCCTGTGACTTCTCGAACGCCGTGTGCGGCGCGTGGTCGGTGGCGATGAGGTCGAACACTCCTTGTTTCAAGCCTTCCAGCAGCTTTGCGTTGTCGGTCCTGGTGCGCAGCGGCGGATTCATCTTGTAGTTGGTGTCGAAGTCGCCGATGTCGTCTTCGCTGAACATCAGGTGGTGCGGCGCGACTTCGGCGGTGACTTTGACATCGCCGCGTTCCTTCCACCAGCGGATCGTTTCCATGCCGAGCGCGGAGGAGACATGCTGGATGTGAATGTGTGCCCCGGCGGCGTGGGCGAGGCGGATGTCGCGGTCGATGATGATTTCCTCGGCACAGGGCGGCGAGCCCTTGATGCCCAGCCGGAACGCCGTCGGCCCCTCGGTGAGCGCGCGCGGTCCGGCGAGCTCGGGGACCTCGCAGTGACTGGCAAAAAACATCCCGAACTCGGTGGCATACTGCATGGCCCGATACAGCACGGCGGGATCGAGGACCGAATCGCCGTCATCGGTGAGCATTTTCACACCGAGCCTGCGCATGCCATCGATGGCGGCGAGTTCCTTGCCGAGGCGGCCTTTGGTGATGCAGCCGCTGGTGAGCACGGTGATCGGCGTGGCTTTGCCGGCATCGAGCACCGTGCGGATTGTCGCGGGATTGTCGAGCGCGGGAGAGGTGTTGGGCATCATCACCAGACCGGTGACCCCGCCATTGATCGCGGCCCGCGCGCCGCTGGCAATATTTTCCTTGGCCTCGAATCCCGGTTCGCGCAGATGCACATGGGCATCGAACATCGCCGGCATCAGAACGCGCCCGGCGCAGTCGATCTCCCGCGCGTGTTCGGGTTTTTTCAACTCAGACGAGACCGTCACAATGCGACCGTCCTCCACCAGAACGTGGGCTTCGCGAAGGGCGGGCGTCTTTTCACCGGCAATCCGGCAGTTCGAGAGGAAGAGATTCATTCTAACAATTCGGCTTGAGCGAGTAGAGCACGGACATGCGCACGGCGATGCCGTTTTCGACCTGCTGGTTGATCAGCGAAAGCGGGTAGTCCATCACCGCATCGCAGAGTTCCACACCGCGATTGACCGGTCCCGGGTGCATGATGTGGATGCCGGCGGAGGCAATGCTTTTCAGCCGCGCTTCGGTGACACCATAAACGCGATGGTATTCGCGCAAACTCGGAAAATACTGCACGTCCTGGCGTTCCATTTGCACGCGCAGCAGATAAAGGGCGCACGGCGACCAGTGCATCGCGGTGTCGTAGTCGGTAAAACAGGTCACCCCCTTTGGTCCGTGCCGTGGCAGCAACGACCCGGGTGCGAGCCAGGCGACATCGGCGCCGAGGCGCAGGAAAATTTCCGTGGTCGAGCGCGCGACGCGGCTGTGCAGGATGTCGCCGACGATCAGGATTTTTTTGCCGGTAAGCTCCGGATGGAGTTCGCGCAGGGTGAAGGCATCCAGCAGCGCCTGGGTGGGATGGGCATGCGCGCCGTCGCCGGCATTGATCACACTGGCATTGGTCATTTTCGCAATCGCCGCCGGCAGGCCGGAGCGGGAGTGGCGCACGATGATGAAGTCGGTGCGCATCGCCTGCAGGGTTTCGATGGTTTCCCTGACCGACTCCCCCTTGCTGATCGACGATGAAGGCACATCGAAATTCGTGACATCGGCGGAAAGCCGTTTGGCTGCGACTTCGAACGACGAGTAGGTGCGTGTCGATGCCTCATAAAAAAGCATCAGCACGGATTTCCCCTTGAGGGCGGGGACCTTTTTGACAGAGCGCGTGAAGATTTCCTTGAAAGGGGTTGCCTGGTCGAGAAGGGAAACGATTTCCTCCCGGGTTAGCGATTGGATATCGAGTAGATCCTTACGGAGCATAGGGATTCTTCACGGTGAGTAAAATGACGAAGCCGATGATCACGCAGGCGATGCCGAAAAGAAAAGCGGCGTGGTGACGGGCACGGGGTTTTTTCAGATAGATCCACAGACTCGCGAGCAGCAGTAAAATGCTGCCCACGCCGGGAGCGATGTAGTTTTCAGGGGGAAAGTTTTTCCAGAAATGAATCGACAGAAAGATGATCACAGCGGCCACGATGTAAAGCGATCCGGAAATGAAGCGGTTCAGCGCCATATTCTTGATTTGCTGCACCGGAGGCCGGATGTGAAACATGTCCCGACGCCGCATGTTCATGATTTCACGGTCATCGTGCTTGCGTTCGGGAATGTGTGCGGCCACTGCGTCGTGACCCGCGGGAGCCTGACTGTCGACATCCGGGCGCAAGCCTTCGAAGGCATGAACCTGTCCGCTTTTTTCCGACTGACCCATGCGGTTTTTCCCCGCTGTTTGAAGATGAGCGTGTGCTTGCGGAATGGCTCCATGCACTCCATCCGGCAAGTCCTGGCCTTCGGGATGCGTCGCCGCATCGGGCCGCAACCCTTCGAAGCCGTGAAAGACTCCATGTTTTTTAGGGGTGATGTAGCGTTTCCGTTCCGGTGTCAGGGGAACCGCCTGGTCCACTGGGCGATCATCAGCGTTTTTTAGAGGCTCAGCCTTGGGCTGCGCTGCCGGAACCACGGGGGGAAATTCCTTTTCGCGAAGAGCAGCCAGCTCTTCCGGCGTGTGCCTTCGCTGTGGAATCAAGCTCATGCGCGCGGGATAATTTCAATTTTGTCCTCTCCGTCGGTGCCTTCGAGGGAGACTAATACATGATCAAGGCGCTGTGTGGCGAGCGAAATCCCCACATAATCCGCCCGTATCGGCATTTCGCGATGCCCGCGGTCAATGAGAACCGCCAGTTCAACCACTCCGGGACGTCCGTAGTCGGACAAAGCATCGAGCGCGGCACGGATGGTTCGACCCGTAAAAAGCACGTCGTCCACCAGAATAACGAGCGCGTCATCGACGACAAAATCGATGTCGCTGCCTTGCAATTTCGGATTCGAGCGCAGGTGCTCGAAGTCATCGCGATAAAGGGAAATATCCAGCGTGCCGAACATCAGTTCACGGTCGTCCTCGGCGAGCAGGGTGCAGAGTCGTGCGGCGACCTCGTCACCTCGACTGCGGATGCCGATGATCGCCAGCGGCTCCTGCGGATGGCGGGCGCGAATCTCATCCGCCAGTTTGCGAACCGCCTGATTGATGTCTTCCGCGAGAAATGTCGATTGCATGGGAGGTGTCGATTAAAAATGGAGAATGCCGATATCGGACCGGCGTTGTGATCCGGTGAAACTGATTTTCGCGGCCTGCTTGTGCGCCATTTCCGCGGCGGCCTGACGACTTGCAGCGGTGGCGACAACGGCCAGCACGCGACCGCCATGGGTGACCCAGGTGCCGTCCTTGTGTGACTTGGTGCCGGAATGGTAAATCCGCGCGCCGCTGACATCGGCCAAACCCTTGATCTCATCTCCATTGCGGGAAATTTCCGGGTAACCCGACGAGGCGAGGATGACCGCCACACTCCAGCCGTCGACGAAACGGATCAATTCCGGACGCATGATGCCCGTCGCGCCTTGCTGGCAAAATGTCGCCAGATCGCCGCGCAGCAAAGGCATCACCGCCTGGCACTCGGGGTCGCCGAAGCGGCAGTTGTATTCGATCACCTTGGGACCCTCAGCTGTTAGAATCAGCCCGAAATACAAAAATCCTCGATACGGCAGGCCCTCCTGATTCAATCCGCGCACGGTCGGCTCGATGATTTCTTTTTTGATTTTCTCTAACAAACCAGCATCGATCAACTGGCCGCCGGCCACCGCTCCCATGCCGCCGGTATTCGGTCCGGCATCGCCGTCGAGCGCGCGTTTGTAATCGCGGGCCGGTGGAAAAACCAGATACTGATCGTCAACAATCGCGGCGAAGACCGATACCTCGGGCCCGGTCAAGCACTCCTCGACCAGCAAACGCCCGGATCCGAAGCGCTGCTGCACCAGCACCTCCTTCAGAAACGCATGCGCCGTTGACTCGTCCGGGCAAACAGCCACGCCCTTGCCCGCCGCCAGGCCATCGAACTTCAGCACTGTCGGATATTGATCGCCGATCGCTTCGACTGCCTGGTCAAAAGTATCAACCACCACGGCCTTGCCGGTGGGGATGCCATGTCGCTCCAAAAATCCCTTGGCGAATTCCTTGCTCGCTTCGAGTTGGGCTGACTGCTTGTGCGGACCCCAGCACGGAATGCCGGCGGCTTCGCACAGGTTCGCCAGGCCCTCGTCCTTGACCAGGTAACTTTCCTCTCCGGCCACGCAGAGATCGATGTTTTTCTCCACCATCCAGGCCACCAGTGCGGGCATGTTCTTGACCGGCACTGACCGGGCTAACGAAAAAATCGCATCGCTGCCGGGAAAACAAAATATTTCCGGTTTGCCCGGCGACTCGGCCAGAGCCTGCACCAGGGCATGCTCACGACCACCTTTTCCAACCACGAGAATCTTCATTGCCGGGAGCTTATCAACCAAATCACCCGACGACACAACTTTTTTCTGCAAGCCGTAAAAGGACCTGCCCGATCATCTTTTTTGCAGTTCCTGCAATGCTTTGACGATCCTCGGATCATTGAGCGCACGATCGATCGCCGGGTCGCGCAGCACATCGCTGAAACGCTGCTCTTTGCTGAGCTTTTGCAACTTGGGATCATTCAGCACGGTCGTGCGGATCAACTCCGACTCGGCGACGGGAATCGCGCGCGGGATGTGCTCTTCACTCGCCAACGCCAGCAACTGCGCGAGAGTGATGCGCGAGGGATCGGTGAGCGGATCGAGCCGCTGCAACCAGGCCGGCGGGATGTATTGGTCGATGGTCTTTTTCATCAATGCGCTGATCGCCTGGGTTTGCGGGTTTTTGATTTCATGAATCGTGCCGACGTGACGGATCACCGTCGCGCTGGAAAGACACAGCAGGGCGGTGGGAACCAGGCTGAAGGAAAGGGAGAAAATTTTCCCGAAAAACGATGAGGGCGTGCCGCCGACCGTGCCGAATGGTTTCAAGATCAGGCGCATGACCTTGCGCAGCATCATGAAGGTGGCGGACCCCGCCAGCGCGGGCAGGATGAACGGGAACCATGCGGGCGGATGTTTCAAGATGCTCTCGCCCAGACCCGGGGTTTTGATCCACACCCAGTATGTGACGAACAGCGCGGCGGCAAGCAATGCCGTGGCCAGGATCAGCCGGAAAGCCCCGCGCAACAAGGCAAAAGCCGCGCACCCGGCGGTGATCACCAGCACGATGGCCCCCAGGCTCATCTGCGAAACAGCAGTGGTGTCGGCGAGCATGGGTTTTCAGGAAACGGGGGCAATCGACTGCTGTCGCAGCAAATGATCGGTGAGCACCAAAGTCGCCATCGCCTCGACGATCGGCACGGCGCGCGGCAGCACACAGGCATCGTGGCGACCTTTGCCTGTCAACTCGGTGTCCTGCCCGTCACTGCTAACGGTTTGCTGGCTGCTCATGATCGTGGCGGTCGGTTTGAACGCGACGCGGAAAACGATATGCTCACCGTTGGAAATGCCGCCTTGAATCCCGCCGGATCGATTTGTGGTCGTGCGCACCCGGCCGTTTTCCATGACAAAAGCATCGTTGTGTTCGCGACCCGTGAGCCGCGTTCCCGCAAATCCGGAGCCGATTTCAAATCCCTTCGTCGCTGGAATCGACAACATCGCCTTCGCAAGGTCGGCTTCCAGTTTGTCGAAAATCGGTTCGCCAAGACCCGGCGGGCAACCGCGGATGACACATTCGATCACGCCGCCCACCGAGTTGCCGTCAGAGCGCACGGCTTTGATGTGATCGATCATCGCCTGCACCATCGCCGGGTCGCCGGTGCGCACGACATTCGATTCGATGGTCGCGGCATCGATGGTCGAGGCGTCGACCGCAGCTTCCAGGTGTTGGATCGACTTGACCCAGGCGAGGATTTCCAGATCGGGAAAGCGGGCGAGCAACACCTGGCGGGCAATGGCCGCGGCGGCCACGCGACCGATCGTTTCACGGGCCGAGGCGCGTCCCCCGCCGGATTGCGCGCGAATGCCGTATTTTGCATCGTAGGTGTAATCGGCGTGCGACGGTCGGTACTTGGCCGCCATTTCATCGTAGGCCCCCGGCCGCTGGTCGGTGTTGCGCACGGCAATGGCGATGGGTGAACCGAGAGTGAGATCATCCTGAATGCCCGAGAGGATTTCCGCCGTGTCGGCCTCCTTGCGCGGGGTGACGATGTCCGACTGCCCGGGGCGTCGGCGGTCGAGCGCGCTTTGGATCATTTCCCCGGTGACCCTGATGCGCGGCGGACAGCCATCGATGACCACCCCGACCGCCGCGCCGTGTGATTCACCGAAAGTATGAATGCGGAACGCATGGCCGAACGTGGATGACATGGAGGCGAGTATAATCGGAAACCGCCGATAGCCAAGAGCGGAAATTGCAAGATGGAATCGAGCCGAGATCTCCGCGGGGAGCGCCTGCGTCCCGCAGGCTGCAGACGGCATCCTGCCGGGTGCCTGTTTTCGCAAGTGAACCCGCAAAAGACCAGCAATCCTTGCCTTCCAAACGGGGAGCGCCTGCGTCCCGCAGGCTGCAGACGGCATCCTGCCGGGTGCCTGTTTTCGCAAGTGATCCGTAAATGCTCAGCGATCATTCTACCCTAATCACCGGCATTCTTTGCGAACGAAACGTGGAATGAAGGCAGCTTGCGTCAATGCGCGAAGCGCCCACCTTGCACCGGAACACTCGGAATGCATTCCCTGCCTTTTGATTGCGTATCGCCTGCAAACTGTTTTTCTCCACATAGGGAAATTAAACTCGATTTTTCACACCCCCTCTGTCATAACCAGGTTGTGATGCAGCGAACATTCGTCGCGCCCCTTCTCTCCATGAATCCCGCCACCGCCATCGAACGCATCTACTCGCTCAACGTCGGCATCATCGGCGTGGGGAGCGGGCGTCACGAACGACCCCACAAACCGCTGTTGCTGCTCGCCGCTTTTGATCTCATCGATTCCGGCCTCGCCACTCCCGAGCGCATTCCCTGGTGTCAGGAACTCCGCGACCGCTTCACCGATCATTTCCTGCTCGTCCGCAAGCACGATGACCAGAACAAACCGGACAATCCTTTTCACTACCTGCAATCGGAAGGCTTCTGACAGGCATGGACCAGAAACTCTTCGTATCCCGCTACCTCGTCGCCCTGCCATCAGTGGAGAAACTCCGCCGCTGCCTCGAAGCCGGCCGCGAGCGCATCGAAAGCCTCATGCCGCGGCCCTCAGCCCGCATACGCGCCCCACGCAACCCAAAATCCTGAAACAGCTCCCCGTTTCTTCCCATTCAAAAATCCAAAATCAAAAATCGTCATTCGGAAATTAACTCAAACCTTCGCGTCTTAGCGGCCTTTGCGGCTGATCAAGATCAAAAAATCATTCTATCTCCCTCAAATCCGTCGTTACAATATGCGGCTCCTCAAACCTTAGCCCTCCTCGCGGCTTTCCTCCTACGCTACGACTGCGGCGCGACAAGAGCGGTGAAGCACCTTTTTCATCCAAAATCCTCCTTGATTTCCTTACTTTTTTCGCTTACGATTTTGTCATGCAAGCGACTCTTACTTCCAAAGGTCAGATCACCATTCCCGTCGATGTGCGCAACCGCCTCCACCTCAAGCCGGGCGATGTATTGGAATTTGATGAAACAGCTCCCTTTCTCAAAGCGACAAGAACAATTTCTGCCGATGCCTGGGATCAATTTGGCAAAGCCGCATCGGATCCTTGGGCGGGTATGAGCGCCCTCGACATCATGGACGAATTGCGCGGCCCCGTGGAATTACCAAGCTCTGCGATTCTGATCACCGAATAAACTCGGACCGCCTCAGGTATGCGCACCGCTCTCGATAGTTCTGTCCTTTTTCTTCTCTCCCGCCGACAACCCGGCTGGGAGGGCTGGCGCGACTGCCTGCAGACCGCTGTGGCCGAAGGTGAATTGGTCATCTCACCCGTTGCCTTTGCCGAGTTTTCCATTGCTTATGCCAGCATCAATGAGGCGCAGGCTGACCTGGACCGACTCCACATTTTTTATGATTCCATCACCCCCGCAGCAGCCTATCTCGCTGGGCAGATCTTTTTGCGCTATCGGCGCACGGGTGGCCCGCGCCTGCACCTGATTCCCGATTTTCTCATCGCCGCCCACGCCAGCGTGCAGGCAGATCGCCTAGCCGCCCTCGACCGTGGCTATCTCCGTACCTATTTCCCCGACTTGTCCCTTCTCACGCCGCCTAGGGAAAGTATGGAGTGATCAGTAGTCAGAGGTCAGGGGTGAGGAAAAAGGTTCAACCAAACCAAAAATCAAAAATCGTCATTCATCAATCCATTCTACTCGTCGCAGATGAAGCACTGGAACACAGCGGCCCATTTGATTCCCTTTTCCGCAAGCCGCAACGACCACCCCACCAACGGCCTCGCCCTCTGCAAAAACCACCACGGGACGATGGAACGCAACCTCATCGCCCCCTGCCCGGATCACCACTGGCTCGTCGCCAAAATCCTCGACCCCCGACGCTCAAACGGCGAATAGGAACTCATCGAACTGGCAGGAAAATCCCTGCTCCTCCGCAAGGATCTGGCTTTTCATCCGGATTCCGACGGGCTAAAGTGGCGGTGACAAAAGCTGATCGCCTGATCTCGACCCGTTTCCAGCTAAAATCAACATTCAAAAATCGTCATTCGTCAATCGTCAATCCATTCTCCGCGTCGCCACCCATGGCCCAAAAAATCCAACCCGGCATCACTGGCTCCGAATGAAACATGAAACCTGAACGCCAGAAAAAACCTTCGAAGCTATCCGCCACAACTCTCGGTTATGGGGAACTTTTAACTGCCATCAAGGAGCGCGTCGCCAAGGCACAGGTGCGTGCCCACGCCGCCGTCTGCAGGGAACTCAATCTGCTGTACTGGCAGATCGGCAGGGATATCGTGGAGCGGCAGAAACGGGAAAGATGGGGCCGCTCGGTCATCGAAAAATTGGCGTCTGACATTCAGGCAACCTTCCCCGGCATCGAAGGATTTTCCGCCAACAACGTCTGGCGCATGAGGGCCTTCTACCTCGCTTTTGAGGCCGAAAGTCCAATTCTTGCGCAGCCTGAGCAAGAAATTCGGGCCGGACATCCCTCTCCAATTCTTGCGCAGCCTGCGACAGAATTGCCACCTCCGGAAATTCTTTCCATCCCGTGGTTTCACAACGTCATCCTCATCCAGAAGGTCAAGGACCCCACCACCCGCCTCTGGTATGCGGTGAAGACCCTCGAAAACGGCTGGTCGCGCAGCATTCTCACCCTCCAGATCAAATCCGCAGCCCACAAGCGCCACGGCAAGGCCATCACCAACTTCAAACACACCCTGCCCGATCCGCAGTCCGATCTCGCGCAACAGATCGTCAAGGATCCCTACCATTTCGGCTTCCTCACCCTCGGCCTCCGGGCGCGGGAACGCGACTTGGAACTCGGACTGATCGAGCACCTGAGCAAATTCCTCGTCGAGCTCGGCACCGGCTTCGCCTTCGTTGGTCGTCAGGTCCACCTCGAACTCGGCGATGACGATTTCTATCTGGACCTCCTCTTCTATCACCTGAAGCTCCGCTGCTTCGTCGTCATTGATTTGAAACGCGGCGCATTCAAACCAGAATACGCGTCCAAAATGAATTTCTACCTCAACGTTGTCGACGATCAGAAGCGCCATCCCGATGACCAACCCAGCATCGGTCTCATCCTCTGCCAGGACAAGAAAGGCCTCGTCGCCGAATATGCCCTGCGCGGCATGACCAAGGCCATCGGCGTCTCCGAATACCAAATCACCCGCAAGCTCCCCAAGAATCTCAAAGGAAACTTACCCACCATCGAGGAAATCGAAAAGGAACTCGGCCCGCCCTGATTTTTCTCCATCTTCTTCCCATTCAAAAATCAAAAATCGTCATTCGTCAATCCACTCTTCTCGTCGCAGATGAAGCACTGGAACACAGCGGCCCATTTGATTCCCTTTTCCGCAAGCCGCAACGACCACCCCACCAACGGTCTCGCCCTCTGCAAAAACCACCTCGGGACGATGGACCGCATGATTTCATCACGCCCTCGTTCCGAGGACCCGCAGTAAGATTGCGCGGATGCTGTCGAGTA
>CAMAQB010000061.1 GCA_945860285.1 Akkermansia muciniphila
GGATTAGATGCGCTCGCGAGTTTTTGTTCCTGTTTGTTATAGTTCATTGTAAAGCGAAAATAGGCAGGAACAGAACTCGTTTAGAAAGCTAAAGTTTCTCATTTTGAGAATTTAAATGCCATCGCTTTCTAATTTTGCAATTAGCTCTACATTAATTCCGCGCGTAACAATGAGCCAAAGATTTAATTTATCGATTTCATCCAACTCTACTTCTGCTGCTGCTTCCTTGCTTTGGAGGACTCTGGAAGTGAGTCGAGATACGGTTCCAACCACGCCGGCGGATTAGCGTTTTCCTTCTCGCCGAGAACGAGCAACGGTTTGTCCGGAATGTTCAGGTGTCTTTCCGGCGGGCGACGCTCGGTGACGAGCTGTTGGATCCTTGCGTTAAGCTTTTGGTAAACATCCGGGTGTTTGGCGGCCAGATCGGTCTTCTCGCCCGGATCGCTGGACAAATCAAAAAGCTGCTTGCCAACGAGCTTCCAAGCCCCCAGGCAGATAGACATTTCGCCCATCTCACCTGTGCCACTGTTGGGCAGGTTGTGCACCACTTCGGTGCGTGGCGACGGCTTTCTGCCGATGAAAACATCCCACATATCCATGCCGTCAAGGGGAAGCGGTTGATCGATCGATCCACCCGCGAGTTTCAGCAGTGTGGGATAGAGATCCGCCACGTGCACCATCCCATCGACCATCTTGTCAGCCGGCACATGCCCCGGCCAATGGATGATGCAGGGCACCCGCACACCGCCTTCGTAGGTGGAGGCTTTGCCACCACGGTAAGGCGGATTCACAGTGCCACCATTGTCGCTAAAGAATACGATCAACGTGTTATCGAGCACACCCTTGGCCTTCATCGCCGCGATCATTTTCCCGATAGCCGTGTCCATGGATTCCAGCGTCGCCAACTCCTGGGGGGGCGCTTTTCCTCCACCCTGCTTGCGATACTTTTCCACCAGCGCGGGTGGGGCATCGTATGGCGAGTGCATGGCATTGAATGCCACGTAGTAGAAAAACGGGCGGCTACTGTCGCGGTCGGCCATCATGCGCTCGAACTCGCGGGCCAAAAGATCTGTGGTGTAGCCGTCCTCACGGATGGTTTCACCGTCGCGGTGCCAGTCATACCAGTAGTTACGGGTCTTGCCGTTATATGATACCAAGGCTCCGTAAAGTCCGTAGTGATGATCGAACCCCCGCTGCAGCGGCAACTGGCGCTGATACCAGTTGCCAAGGTGCCATTTGCCGATGAGGGCGGTGTCATAGCCAGATGGCTTGAGGGCTTGGGCGAGCGTGCGCTCGTCGGGCAGCATCCCGGCGATATCATTGCCGTGCGAGCGCTCCTCCATGCCGTTGCGAAAGGGATATCTGCCAGTTAGAAATGCAGCGCGCGTCGGCGAACAGACCGAATGCACATAGAATTGCGTGAGCCTCGTGCCTTCCCTGGCGAGGCGATCAAGGTTGGGTGTTTCACATGGTCCGCCGTTGAACCCGGGGTAATGCCAAGGCATGTCATCCGCCAGAAACACGACGATGTTGGGCTTGCTCGCAACCGCCTTCCGCGCATCGGCGCCATACACCGATCCTAACGAAACCAGCAGCAGGGCGGCGCAGATTGGGAAAAGTTGTTTCACGGAAAATTTCGGATTTGCCTACCTGGTTCGTGCGGCTTCGGAGTCATCGAGACTTCAATCGCCTTCTTGCTTACTGTTCCACCAACACCGCCAGATCGATGTACTGTCCTCCTGTTGTCTGGCGCGTGTGCACCGCGATGGTGTTGGTGCCTTTCTTCAGCGCCTTCTTCAAGCGTTCGGTCAGCGGATACAGTTGGTAGTTGGTGATGAATCCCTCGACGCCGAAGATCTTCTGCCCGTTGACATACACCTCCGTATTTTCGTCATACAAAATGACGAGAGCCCCCTGTTTGATGTCTCCGCCGTCGTACTCAAAGGTTTTTCTGAAGAAGACATCCCCGGTGGTCCACTTGGTCTTGACGGTCCAGTTGCCGTCGCCACCAAACGGCGCAAGACCCGTTTTCCAGGACTCGTCATCGAAACCTTCCTTCATCCAGCCGTCGGCAGGATTTTCAAAAACATAGCGATAGGGCGTGCTGAGATCACCATCCTGCAGGGCACCGACCAGGACTTTCCATGCGGGTTCGACTTGCTTCACCGCTTGCCTGGAGGAATCCTGTTCATTCTCTTCGTAGGCCGCTTTGCGCGAAGTGATGGCATGCAGTTTTTTCACATCGAACTTCGGCTTGCGGTCGTAATAATACAGTCCGTTTTTTTCCTGCTCGATATCGGTCAACTGCGTATAACAGAAACCAAACAAATGCGGGTTGTCGAGCATGGCATCAATGGTTCCCTGATAGCGCAGGTAAAATTCCTCGACTGTTTTCGGACCGGAGCCGTAGCTCCAGCCACCTTCCGTAGCCCAGCCGATGCCGCCGATTTCGCTGACCATGAACGGAAGTCCGCGATCCGCCGCCCGCAGTGCCTTGACCGTGCCGTAACGCGCGGGCAGGGAGCGGGGTACCGAAGTGACTCCCAAATTCCCCATCCACCGCTCGCGCAGGCTCACTCCATTGCCGTCATAATCATGCGCGTCGAGAACTTCCGGATGGGGCATCGTGTGAACCCAGCCGCTGGTCTCAAGCGCCGGGCGGGTGGGGTCGACCGCCTTGGTGACGTTCCACATCATCTGCTGCAGCTCCGCCGCCACCTTGCCATCGGTTTCATTGAACGCACACCAGCCGACGATCGATGGATGGTTCCGGTCGCGCAAAAGGATCTCCGTCCACTCGTTGATGTAACCGGAATAACCTTCCGGCTTGAAATTGAAACCCCAGTTCGGCGACTCGCCCCAGACCATGTAGCCCAGCTTGTCGGCCCAATATAAAAACCGCGGTTCGAAAACCTTCTGATGCAATCGTGCCCCGTTGTAACCGCAGGCCATGCTCAGCTCGATGTCCTTCTTGAGCGCTTCGTCCGACGGCGCGGTCCAAAGCCCGTCGGGATAGAAACCCTGGTCAAGAATGAGTCTCTGAAAAACCGGCTTGCCGTTGATCAGAATGCGCCGTCCATCGATGGCCACACTCCGCAGTCCGAAATAGCTGGTCACCTCGTCGAGCTTCGATTTTCCGCTGGAGAGTGTGAGTTTGAGGTCATAAAGAAACGGAGCGCCTGGCTCCCAGAGTTTTTTGGTCTTCAGGTTCAGCACCAGTGAATTCTGCCACGGGCCCGTGGCTGCATCGGCGCCTGCCGAAGCGCCGTCGATGAATGCCTCGGCCTTGAGTGACAATTCCTTGTCTGAGCCGTTGAGCTTTGCGGTGATGAACACCCGGGAGTTGTCAGGATCCGGAACAACGGAAATGTTCTCCACGAAAGAGGAACCCACCGCTTCGAGCCACACCGGCTGCCAGATGCCGGTGGTGCGGGTATAGGTGCACCCCTGGCTATTCCCGGTCGACTGCTTGCCGCATGGCTGAAGGCCGGACCACATGTCGTCCAGAACCTTCACCACAATTTCGTTTTCCCCGTCCTTGAGTAACTTGGTAATCTCGAACGCAAATGCCGAACTTTCACCGACATGCGTTCCGGCGAGTTGGCCGTTGATGTATACCCAGCTCTTGTAGTCCACGCCGCCAAAATTGATCCGCACCCGCTGGCCTTTCATTGCGGGCGGCAGCGCAAACATGCGACGATACCACACGTCCTTCAGCTTCATGGTGTTCCCAAGTCCCAGTCCTGACAATTTGCTTTCAGGGCAGAATGGCACCATGATCTTCGCGTTGAGATCCTTGCCGTGCGTCAATCCCCGCGACTCGCCGTCCGCGGACTTGTCGATTTCAAACTGCCACTCGCCATTCAGCGTCAGCCAGTTTTCCCTGAAAAGATCAGGCCGCGGATGTTCCGGCCTCGGCACTTCCGCCACAACGGCCACGGTGCCGCTCATCAGCACCGCGCTCATCATTACAAATTTCGCCAACTTTTGATTCATAACATTTTGAGGTTCAGGTTTCCAGGTTCAATGCTCAACGGCCCGATTGTATCTCCACTTCCGCAAAAGTCAGTGCCGCAATTCCGTTGGCACCCAGAAGCAGTCTGTCCTGGTTCCAATTGGTTTCTTTGAGGTAGGTGATCTTTCCGGCCGTTGAAGGTTCCTTCAGTTTGAGTGTCAGCACATTTCCCGAGACCTTGCCGGAGACAACCATGCCCTTGACTCCATCAAGGTAGAACTCACCGGCCAGCACGTCGTCCCATATGACCGGTTGGTCAAACTCCAGTGCGATTTCATCCTTCGCGCCGCCTGCAAAGGATGCCTGTTTGAGATTGGGGGCGGTGATGGAATCTTGGGGCGTCCTGCCATAGATGTCCCGTTCAATGAGGGGCTGGATCAATCGCGCGAATTCCGCCCAGCCGACGAGAGGAAAATGGCACGGTCCGGCGGGTCGAATCCCCAGCGTGGACATGCAATCCATGTTCGAATACAGGCCCGGCAAGGTCCTTTGTTTTTCACGGATCATGTCGCCGCCGCCGGTGTTGCCACCCATGCTGCATGAGTCCGGCCAAATTTGAAAAATGTAGTAGTGCTGGATGTTGGGAAAGTCCCGCTTCCAACCGGCCGACATTTCCAGAAAATAATCCTGATAGGATTTCCAGTCCAAGTCGCCCGTGGGCGAAGCGGCCCCCTGGTTGTTTTCGCCCTGATGCCAAAGCACACCCCGGATGCCATGGGTCAAGCGGGCCTGCTCCACCCGGGCCAACATTCGCCCGTAAATCGTGTTGCGGTCGGTGGGCTCGGCTTCGTTGCGCTGGTGCTGGTCAATCCGCGTGCCGCCGACCGCGCCATTGACAATGAAGATCGGCATCTTCTGGCTTTCCAACAGCCGCTTGGCCAGTTCCATGCCCCACCAGCCCAGTTGTGCTTTCTCCCCTTTCTCGATTCGCCAAACAGGATTGCACCACAAGTTCTGTGGGTCGTCTTTCCCGGCGGGACCTCCATAACTGCGGATCCATTCGCTGGTCTCTGCGGGGGATTTCTCTCCGGTATCCGTCGCCAGCGCGTTGGATTGCCCGTCAATCAGATAGGCGTCGCCGCAGACGAGGTCGGTTACAGTTTGCAGCACGCTCTCGGTGCCGCCGGACTTCGTCCCGAACTCCACTTTGTATTTGATCAAACCTGGCTTGAGTTTCACCGACAAAGCATATCGCTTGTCTGCTGCGGATTTCTGCGATTCGGTTTTGATGAGTTTGTCGTCGGCATACAATTTCAGGAAAACCGAGTCCGCGTTCTCGCTCAGCGCGCCATTGTAAAACAGCGTTCCTTCATTCCGGTCGTCCCGGGCAAAGAACTGATGATCCACCGGCTTCTCATCTTTGTCTGGTGTCCTTTGAACCCACGCATCGTTTTTCGGCTCCTTGACCACGATCTTTGCCGTCCGACTGATCATGTCGCCACCATTGCCGATGCTCGCCGTCACGGTCATGGCGCCGCTGTTCTGGGCGCGCATGAGGATCAACTTGCCCGGCTGGATTTCCTTGATCACCGCCAAACCGGAAATTTTCCAATCATATTTCAGCTCGCCGACATTTTTCGCCTGCATGTCTTTCAAGTTGGAAATCTGCGGCACGATCTCGATGGTCGCGCGGCCATCCCACGCAGGCGTCGCTTTCAGGGTGAAGACCGGATCAGGGATATCCTCCTTGACGGTGACCGGAATCTCAATGGTCTTCACGCCAGTGGCATAGACCGCCTTGAGTATCAAGGTCATTGAATGGACGCTACTCACACGGCCCGCATCAATCGTGAAACCGGGTTTGTCCACTGCGGCAATGGTTTCAACTCCATCTTTTTTCAGGATCCAGAAACTTTTCCGCGCGCCCTCCAATTTGGCCGTCACCATGGCGCTCTTGCCCTCCGCGAGGGTGATCGTTTTCTCGGAAACCGCGAAGTTCGTGCCGGGTCTCACCAGCGGGCCTACCAGTGTCTGCATGGGTTTCTGATTTTCGTATGACATCATGACCCAGTCGGCGGAGCGCGTGACTTTGGAAACCCGCACTTCGTCGATATCGCCGACGAACTGGTAATTGGCATACCAGCCGCCGATGTACATCCTTTGCGGGCTTTTCACGTTCAACGGGGGGCCGCCCTTGTTCTCGCCATCGAGCACGCCGTTCACATAGATCCTGGATTCTCCGTCCTTGTACGTGTGGACCACATGTGTCCATTGGGACATGGGCAGCCGCGTCTTGCTTTGAACGTTGCCGCCGGAAAAACAACAATCCATCGTAATATGGGGCGGACTCTCAAACAACATGGTCACCTTGCCCTGTACCTGTTCATTTCCCCAGCCGACCGGGAGGGTGTTGGGTTTCTCTGTCTTGAACCAGATTTCGGAGGAGCTGGGACCGGCTCCGGTGGGAAAGGTGGTGATGTTCTCCCCGCAATTGATGCCCTTCCCTGAGTCAAAGCGCCGGCTCATGCCGATCATGCCCGGGGCGGCAGTGGTTCCGGTATCCTTGGGTTCAAGCACGCCGACCTCGTCCTTCACCGGATTGGTCAAATGCATGACGCTGACGTATCCGTTAGAATCATTGAACACGTCCTTGCCCTTGGATTCGCCGACCGCATCGTCCTTGCCCCAGAACATTTTCATCTCCTGATGGGCGTTACCCTTGATGACTGGTACGCGCACCCAGATGTTGGCCGTTCCCGCGTCCGCGTTCCAATCCTCGATCTGATAGGCAAGCGGCTTGCCGGCGGCATCCGCAAAACGGATGTCTTCGCCTCCGGCTTTTGCCATGGAGAAATCAAAACCCTCCTTGTTGAGCCTGACCAGAACCGGAAAGTTTTCTTCCGTGGCCGTGGCTGGCAGGTTGGCGCCTTCCGGAGTCGTCAGAATCCAGATCGAACCCGAATGCTGCCAGCCGGTGTATTGGGCCGAAGCCATGTGAAGCAACGCCAGAAAGGCGAGCATTGTGGTTGTTGGTTTTGTCGTCATTCTTGTTTGCTTGTTCCTTTATGTTGAATCATTCACTTTCCATCGGACTTCTTGTCGATGGGCAGGATCGGCCCCGCATCGCGCGTAAAGCGGTCCTGCAACTGCTGCCAGCGGGCGGCCATGTCGCGCGCGCGGTCCGGTTGTTCGGCGGCCAAGTTGTGTTGCTCGCATCGGTCGGTCGACAGGTTGAAAAGTTCCCACGCATCGTGGTCTTCGCGGGCCGAAACCAGTTTGTAGTCGCCCATGCGCAGGGCGCGGTTGCCCTCGTGATTGAAAAAAACATAATCGCGGGCAACGCTGCCATCCTTGGCAAATGCAGGCAGCAAGCTGTGGCCGGGCAAACCTGGCGCACCCACCGGCAGCGACGGTTTGACGCCGGCAAGTTCGAGCAGCGTGGGGACGAAATCAATGACGTGGCCGACATCCTGCCGAAGCTCGCCACGCGCCGCGATGCCCTGCGGCCAATGCACGATCAGCGGCGTGGAGATGCCGCCTTCGTTTGTCCAGATTTTGTGACGGCGGAACGGGGCGTTGCCCGCGCTCGACCAGCCCGGGCCGAGGCAGGGGAATGAACCCGCAGAGCCGGCTGCAGCGGCTCGGTCATGGCCGTCGCCGCGCACCATGACAGTGGCATCGGTGCCGTTGTCGGAGAGGAAAAAGATCACCGTGTTGTCCCACGCGCCCATCGCGCGCACCTGGTCCAACACCCGGCCGATTTCCCGATCCATGCGGTCGATCATCGCGGCGTGGATCGCCATTTTTGTCGCTTGATACTGCTTTTTCTCGTCGGTCAGTTGTACCCAGGGAACGGCATGTTCGATCTCGCCCGGGCCAAGTTTGGTCAGCACGCCCGGCTTGAAGTAACGCGGCGCGAGGGCCGATTCGAGCGGTGCCAGGTCGCAATTGACAATCCCCATCTTGCGCAGATTCTGCCAACGTTCCTCGCGCACCTTGTCCCAACCTTTGAGATAACGGTCGCGGTAGCGGGCGATGTCCTCCGGCGGCGCCTGCAATGGAAAGTGCGGCACGGTAAAGGCCAGATAGGAGAAGAACGGTTGCGCCGCATGCTTTTCCGCGTGTTCCTTCAGGCAACGGATCGCGTGATCGGCGAATGCGGACGTCGTGTAGTATCCGCTATCCTTGGCCACCGGTGGCAACGGACGGTCGTCTTCGAGAATTTTCTGCGGATTGAAATTCCGGTCGTGATCATCCAGTTTATAGGAATGATTGAACCCGCCGTCGGCGACCGGTTGCGGGGCGCCGAAGACGTGCCACTTGCCGGAATGATAACTGCGATAGCCGGCCGGCTTGAGCAGCCGGGGCAGCGTGCGCGTCCACACCGGCAGCAGCCCTTGCGGCGGGTCCATGTGGATTTGTTGCGGATGGTAGCCGGTCAGCAAGGCGCTGCGCGACGGCCAACAGCGCGCGGTGTTGTAGAACTGGGTGAAGCGCAGACCATTCGACGCCAATCGGTCGAGATTGGGCGTGGCGATGTCCGAGCCGTAACATCCGAGGTCCGAGAAACCCAGATCGTCGGCGAGGATGATCAGAAAGTTGGGCTTTTGATTTCGCACGTCGGCGGCATGCAGCGTGGCTGGCAAAGCCAGCAGCAAGGCGGCGCGGATTGTGAACAGATTTTTCATGGTGCCTTCGTTTTCACGCTGATATTGCTGACTTTGTCGATCGCGACTCTGCCGATTTCACCTGGCCCACTGTTCGCATTCGCTGTCGTGATCCTGTCGCCCGTGCTGGCTGCATCAACATGGGAGAATCGGAGAGATAGATTTCCGCTGTTGGCAATCTTCTTGGTAAAGGTTTTTGTGATCCATGTGTCTTTGGCATCGCGACTCAGGTCAAAACGCTCGGTGTATTTTGTCGAGCCAATAAGGAATGTTGCCTCAAGCGCGCCCTGACCATCGTTGGGACTCTTGAAGATGTCTTCCCTGAATGCGGAGAAGGTCAGGGACAAGGTTGTTCCTGCTTCGACGGCCACGCCCGAATCCTGTTCGATCCAGGAACCTTGATCACTGAGGTTGAGGGCCCAGAGTCCTCCTCCGGGTGGGGTACTGCTGTCACGCCGCCGCGCGTAGTTGCCGAGTTTGTTTGTCCAAGCGGAATCAAGATTGCCCCAAGGGCCGCCCGGGGTAGTTGTGGGCGGATTTGGCATTTCAAAGCTCCCGTTGAGAACAAAAATGTCCGAGGTGACGGTAAGCGCCATCGTGGCATCCGCGCTGAAGAGCTCCGTATCGCGCACCTGGTATCTGAACAAGTCGGCCCCGGTGTAGTCCGTTGCCGCCGCGTAGGTTAGGTCTTCAAGATTGGCCACGGGAATTGCCGCACTCGGGACGGAGGTGATGGGCTTGCCGCCCAGCATCAGGGCGCCATGGGCAGGCAGCGAGGTGATCTTGATCGCTCCCAGCATGTCGCCGGTATCCACATCCGCGAACGGGAAGTCCGTTGCGGCAAAGGTCTTGACGCTGCCTTTTCTCGTGAGCACCGAAGCGCCGGTGGAGGTGGGCGGGTCGTTTACCGGCGTTACATTCAACATCAACGACGCGGCGCGACTCCAAAGGTTGTTCGCGTTCTTGGCCTTGAACCCGATCGACGCGTAAGGCACACCGTTGCCGTTCAAATCCGGCTGGTAGGATAGTTTGCTGATATCCGCCGCCGTGACAATCTGGTTGAGATCGACCGGGGTTCCGTTCAACTTCAGGGTGCCAAACGGCGCGAGCGTGGTGATCTGCACTGCAGTCAGCGGGCTTGATTTTGGATCCGAATAGCCAAAGTCGCCTGCGGTCAGGGGCTTGGGCTTGCCCTCCAAAGTCGTTAGAGTGGCGCCGGCGCATTTCGGTGACTTGGCATCCACTGCCGCTGGCGTCACGGTGACATCGCTGATCTTGTCCAACCACGAGTTGTCTTTGCTAGTGCCGTAAAACCCGAGACTCAAATTCCCCGAATGGGTGATGGTTTGGGTCAGCGTGTAGCTCTTCCAGCTATCGGCGGGCAACGAAGTGGTGTCGAACGCCATGGGGTATTTCGTTCCGCCGACGTCGAAATAAACCTCCCCTTGTCCTCCGGGCGTGTTCTTGGCCCTGCCGAGCCAGAAGGTCACTGCAAGTGTGTCTCCAGCGGAAACGTTGCGCGGCAGGTACTGCGACAGCGGGCGCGCGTCCGGCGTGACATCCGCGCTGATCGGCGCAGCCCATTCGCCGCCGCCTTCAACGTTGCGGGTGAATGCACCAGCGGTTGCGACCTTCTGTTGCTGGAAACCCGCCGGTGCCTCGATGGTGCTCCACGGGCTGCCGACCTTGGCCGAAGTGCCGCTGGGTGGGGCTCCAGGTATCTCGAAGCTGCCGTTCATTACCGGCACCTGCAGCATGTCAGGGTCCAGGACTTTCAGCGGCAGTTGAAGGGTCGCCTTGCCGATGCTTCGATACATCTCGTTGGTGCTGTCACCGCCGGCACCATCATAGAATACATACAGCTTGTCTCCAACCGTCACCACCGTGGGCATGCCGATGTTTTTTTTGCTCCACGTGCAATTGGAGCCGTCCAGCACAATGGCCTTGCAGGCGGGATTCCAGTGATTGATGTCGTTGGTCCAATAGACCCAGACGGCGTCCGGGCACTCATTTCCAATATGATTGACGAACATAAACCAGGTATTGCTGGCCGGCTCGAAATACATCGAGGTATTCTCGAGATTTTCCGTAACGGGCAGGGCCGGCGTGGGATCTAGCGTCCACTCGCCATTGAGGTCCTTGGTGCGGGCGATGGAGATCGTCCGTCGTACTTTTGCATCCGCAGCACCGAAGAACATCATGTACCCGCTGCCCTGTTTGATGACATGGCCGGGATAGGCGGACATGGAATAATACGTGCCTTCCTTCGTGCGGAAGGGAGCCGGATCGTAACGTTTCGTCCAGGGACCCGCCGGAGAATCGCTCGTTGCGCGCATCGCCAAATAGGGTGCGATGGGAATCTTGTAATCACCTCCCGTGGTGTTGGGGGTGCCCAGATAAAACATGTGCCAAAGGTTCTTCTCGTCCTTGATGATCCAAGGCGAACACGCGGCGGCCGAATCCGACGCTCCGGGTCCGAATTCAAGAAGAGGCCCTTTGCGTTCCCAGGTTTTCAGATCCCGGCTCTCCGCCAGGCACGCCACCCATCCTTTGACACCAACGCCGTCGTAGAACAAATAATAGGTTCCGTCGACGCAATTGATCATGGCCTCGCGGGCATTCATGGTATCGCACTGATTGGGGCCCTCGCCGTATTTCAGGAACATGCCCTGATCCACGGCATTCAAGCGATACGAGGGATAAGGGCGGCCATCCAAGTAGCTAACAGGATTCTCGACCAAAACCAAGCCCGTGCCGGATGAGCCGGCCGCTTTGGGTATTTCCGCCGCGAGGGTGAGCGGGGCGCTGAGGCCTATCAGGAACATCGCTAAACCGAAAACCTGCGGCACCTGCCGGATATTCCATTGCTCGGCTGACTGCCAACTGGTGAAATTATTTTGCACGATTATTGAATTCATGTGATGCTCTAGTTACGATTCCACGCGCCTTTTGTGGCACCGGGGCTACCGCCGCACCGCGCATTATTGTCAGGATGATCTGATTCATTTTGCACCATCTACCGCAGTCGATTGGATCACCACCGGGCCTAACAAGCCGGAAGTTAACAACCCGGATCTGTCAGGAGGATTTGCGGGATTGATCGGGCTGAAGGTGATGTTGCTTTGGGTGTATCGTTTCTCTTCCGGTAGCGAGGCGTCGCCGATGCGGCGGTTCGGCCATAGGTTGATCACCTCGATTTCCAATTCATTCGCACCCGCCTTGAGCGCGCTGGTGATCTCCACGCGCCATGGTGCCGTCCACACGATTCCCAGATCCTTGCCGTTGAGCTTCACCCGTGCGGTATATTTCACGGAACCCAGCGAAAGGTAGAACGGAGGTTGATTACCAGGCTCGCCCGCCAAGGTGAAGGTTTTATGATAGATCGCTGTGCCTGAGTAGAGCTTGATCCCTTCCTCGGGCCGCGTGATCCAATCATCGAGCTTTTCAAAATTCACCTTGCCGGGGCCGCCCCACTTCGGGTCGAAGGTCACCTGCCACGCTCCGCTGATCTCCTGCGTTGTGCTCAGTGCCGGGAAATTCTTTGCCTCTGCATTCTGGGCTCTGGCCACAGGCTTCTGTGTCCCTTTGCTGAACACCACGAACGCACTCTCATACGGCTCAAATTCCAGCGGCACTTCGGTCATGCCGGCCGCCAAGGTCTTGCACTCCCTGAGTTCGCGCACCTGGCCGGTCACCGGATTCCACAATTCCACACATGCTCCACTGGCGCGGAAGGTGCATGTCAGCTTCTCGGTGCGGTTCATCCGGTTGGCGACATAATAGATCTCGGTGCCCTTGTCGCTGCGGTGGATCCAGTCGATGAAGGTGTCGGGCTTCCCGCCGACATGGCTGAAATCGGGATTGATCTTTGCCTGGGTCAGCAACTCGCGCGGCGTCGTTCCCCACACCAAACGGCCTTTGCCAAAGGCATGTTCCTTGACCGACACGCCATCGCAATTGCCCCACAATTCCGCAGCGAATGCCTTCACTTCCTGATCACAACGCGGATAGTCCCTTAGCCCCGGTGCCGCCATGGGTTTGGGCCCGACCAAGGTCATGCCGCCGCTCACCAACTGCTTGAGTTTGCGCAGCACCTCGACGGTCATGGTCGTGCTTTCGGGAAGAACCATCATGCGGTAGCTCATGCCGTCGGGCAGCACGATCCTGCCGTTTTTAACAGCTAGTCTTGTTAGAATGATCTCCGTATTGCAGACATCATAATCATAGCCTGCGCCGAGCCCCGGTTCGACATGTTTGGGCTGCACGAAATTGGGGCACTGGTCGCCGTTATAATACAACACATCGGCAGCGAACTTGCCCTGGCGCAGCATGTGGCTGCAGCGCGCGATGTAATCATTGAAGCCGCGCACCTGGCTCCACCAGGTGACCTTGCGGTTGAAATAAGTGCCGGAGCAGAATTCCTCGCCGGGATACCCCTCATCGCTGCGCGTGGCGCTGGAGAAGATGAAGAAGCTGTTGATTCCCTCGCAGAAAGCGCGGTCGGCGGTGGGCTTGAGCGAAGCCGGATACTCCTCCCAGTGGAAGTGTTGCAGGGCGGAAAATGCTTCGGCGGCGACGATGGCCTTGCCATAGAGGTGGCCCGCCGAAGAGGCCTGCTTGGTGGTCTTGTTCTGCTTGTCTTCGGTCCACAGTCCGCACTGCCAGAATTCGCCCATGGGAATGGCGGTGCGGCCTAGGTTTTTAAGACCGTCCAACGACATCCACTTCGGATGGCACTGGCCGCCCGCCTCGCTCTGCTGGATGATGCCCTTGGCCTCGGCCAGCTTGGTGAGGCGGCCAAAATAATTCTCTGCCACGCAATCGGCCACGGTTCTGCGATAATCATAGAGAAAACGGTCGGTGAATTCAGGACTGACGAGTTCCCAGCCCGCCAGCGCCGGCAGGTAGGGCACGGGATCATAGCCGCGGTATTTCTTGAAATCGTCGCGGAAACCGGCCGACCAGTTCGGCATCTTGTTTTCCCAACTGTCAACCTGCACCGAACGGAAAACCTTGCCATTCAACGCGCCGGCTTCCTCGATGAGCGGCGCGCCGGCATTGGCAAACTGGAAATCCATGGCCGCGGCGTCCAACGGGTCGGCTTCCAGCCCAGACCCGGTCGGCGACGACCAGTTGGTCACATCACCCGTCATGGTGTAGCCGCTGCGCAGGATGGTCCATTTTCCAGCGGGGATATCCCACTCCAACACGCCGTCTGCCGTGCATTTTGCGGTCAGATCAATGATGGACTTCAGGGCCACGGTCGCACCCGGTTCCGCCGGGAGAAGCGGCTTCATCGGCTCGGCACAGATTTCCTTGATAGGCGTTTTGACCGAGTCGCCGAAGGACTCCTGCACGATCTTATACGTCAGCTGCTTCTGCCGTTCCGGGCTGGATTTGGTAGAGACATTGGGAAATGCCTGGATGGCGATATCACGATAGAATTTCGGATCGCCCGGTTGCGGCAACTTCTCTTTGAAATGTTTGGGTCCGGTGACGACCACTTCCGAACTGACTTGCTTTTTGCTGGCATTCTCCGGTTTGATCCAAGGTCCCCCGGCATTCCAGCCGCTGCACAGGATGGCGCTGACACCGAGGCCGAGCCGGTCGGCTTCCGCCACCGCGTGCTTGAACAGGGCCCGCCATTCCGGGCTCATGTAATCGGGGCCTTTGCCCCCGACTCCGGGACCGCTGATGCTGTAAACGGTCACGCCGCCGATGCCCTGGGCCTTCATCGCTTCCAGGTCGGCGGTGATGCTGGCGCGGTCCACCTTGTCACCCAGCCAGAACCACCACGTCCACATCCGCGCGGAATCCGGCGGTGATGCGAATTCCTTTCTCAGTTCGGCTGCCGATACCGAACCGTTCAACAAAACACCCATCATCGCCGCAGAAATAACGTTCTTCATTCGTATATTCCCCTTCTTCATTTTACTTTCTCCGCCAGAACGTCCTCCGGCCTGCCCTTGAGTCGGCCCTGCCCCGAGGTGTGGCTCGTCATGGAGCCATTCATGCCGCGCCGGATATCCTCCTTGACCATGACCTGCTCCATCAGTTCCCTGAAATCCATTCCCGTATCCCCGAATTTTTCCATCCACGCCAGCGACTGCGCGTGGAGTTTCTCACGGACCTCCTTCTGCCCCGGCTCATCGATCAGGTTCTTCATTTCATGCGGATCGTTCTGATGGTCATACAAACAGGCAAAACGCGCTTTTTGACCGCGAATATCGACGCCGCCTGGCAGGTCGAAGGTATAGGTGTAGCGCCGCGTATAAACACCCCGCCACTGCCAGGGAAACAAGAAGAGCGGCACGGATTCCACGGCATCGTCCTTTGCCTTGAAAATCTCCTCGGACAGATTCCGGCCCTGACAGGTCGTCGGGATGTTGAGTTTCATCATGCCGAGCAGGGTCGGCATGAGATCCAGTGAACCCACGAGCAGCTCGCTGGTCCGCGGCTTGAGCGCACGCGGCCAACGGATCAGAAGCGGCACGCGGATCGACTCGCACTCCGGTCGGCCCTTGTTCCCACGGAGACCGTGCGAGAGCAGCAGATCACCGTGATCCGCGGTGAATACCACAATCGTGTTCTCGTCGAGCTTCAGTTCGCGCAGCTTGGCCATCAATTCGCCGAACGCACGATCATTGCCGGTGCACATGGCCATGTAGCCCTGATACATCTTGCGGATCTGCGGCGTATCCTCCACATTGGGGCGCAATGTCAGTTTGGCCGGGTCATAGAGCTTGAGCAAATCAGGCGGCCCGTTGTAGCCGTATTCCCCGTCCCAGTTGTGGGGCGGATGCCACGACAGAAATAGCGCGAACGGTTTCGCCGCATTGTCCTCGATGAATTTCTCGGCCTGCCGCGTCTGCGCATACGGCTCCCAGTCGCCGTAAAGCTGCTTCCGTCCGTTCTCGTCCCAGTAATAGGCGCGTTTGGCATCAAAAAGCTCATTGCAGTTGTTCGATAGAAACGTCTGGTCGAACCCATAGCGGAACGGCCCGGCCGGAATCGGCCGGTTGCGGTCGCCACCGAAGAGATGCCACTTGCCGAAGTAGCCGCAGGCATAGCCGGCATCACGCATGACTTCGGCGAAGTAGCGGCCTTCGCCGGGAACGATGCGGATGTCGTTGCAGAACGCCCCGCTGCGCAGCGGGTGCTGGCCGGTCAACAGCAAGCCGCGGAACGGCGTGCACACCGGCGAGCTGGAGATGCATTGGGTGAAACGCACGCCCTGTGCCGCGAACTTGTGGAGGTTCGGCGTGATGATGTCCTTGTTGCCCGCACAGCCAAGCATGTCGAACGACTGCTGGTCGCTGAACACAAAGACCAGGTTGGGACGGGCCGCAGCAGGCCCTGGAGCGTCGGCAGCGAGCAGCGCGTCCAGAGGCCCGAGCAGCAGGGCGAAAATGACGGTGTAGCGGTTCATAGCGCCCATGGATCCATCTTCATTGCTTCTCCAACGGCACCTGCTTGGTGGTGCGCAGATAGGCGATGAGGTCGCGGACTTCGTCGTCTTTGAGGGTTTTCAACAAACCTTCGGGCATCATCGAAACCGGTGATTTCTCGCGCGACTGGATTTCGGATTTGGCGATGACGATATCCTGGCCGGCGAGGCGGAGCGTGAGTTGCTGGTTGTCTTCCGCGGCGACCATGCCGGAGAGGGTGCGGCCATTGCGAGTGGTGACGATGACGAGTTGATAGCTATCCTGCATGACCTCGCTGGGATTGATGATCTGGGATAGGATGTAGTCGAGGTTGGCGCGGTTGGAGCCGGTGAGGTCGGGGCCGACATTGCCGCCAGCGCCGTACATGGTGTGGCATGCCATGCAGGTGCGCTCATAGATTGCGCGGCCCTGACCGACGTTAGCCTTGGCGAGCACGGGGTCGGTGAGCATGGCTTTGTATCTTGCCATCTCTGCCTGCTTGTCGCTTGCGAGCTGCGTGATGGGACCCCAGAACTCGACAAATGAAGGCCCAATGACGCGATAGAGTTGACGGGCGTCAAAGGCGCTCACATCAGTCTTAGGAATGGTGTTCTTTTTCAACTGAGCGACCAAGGCGAGAGCGGTGTTGCGGCGCGCGGAGAGCGTGATCACGGCCTCGGCTTTCTCGGCGGTGGAAAACGTGCCATAGCCATCAATGAGTTTCCTCTCGATCTGTGGGTCGTCGAACGCAGCCAGGGCGCGAATCGCATCGCGGCGCAAGGGAGCCTCATCGAGCATCGACAACACCACGGGCAACGCAGCAGCAACCGAGTCGCGGGCAAAGCCGAGCAGAATTTCGCGGCGGCGCTCGACTGGCACGGCGCGGTCCTTGAGCGTCGCGAGCTGCGTGGCCATTGCATCGGAATCGCCAAAGATCTGGCTGATTTGGGTAATCAAATTGCGGAGATTCTGATCGTTGGTGGCGGTGAGAGCAGCGACAGCGGCACTCCAGTTTTTGGGTGGCACCACTTCGTTGCGCCCTAACGATTTCAGTCCATCGCGCATGGCTTCCAGCAGCGTGATGCGGAGCGCTGGATCGGTGTTGTCCACGAGTGCGGCAGCGACCGCATCGAATTGTTTGGCGGCGATGGCCCGACGGGCGATGTGCGATGCGACTAACGGAATCTTGCTGCGGGCTGCAAGCTTGAGAGCGCTCGGAGCATCAGATGCCGCCAGTGGTTCGACTCCATACCAAATGATTTTGGGGATATTGTGATCATTCGCGTCTTCCGCATGGCCGACGAGATTTTGCGCGATGGCCCAGCGTTGGTCCAATGACATCCGTTGGAGCGCTGAGGCCAGGTAAAGACGCACCACGGGGGAGGGTTCCTTTTCCGCCATACTGGCGAGTTTCTTCAAAGCTGCAGGATCATAGGCTTTATCCTCGCCTAACAACTGGATGGCCCAGCCACGGACGTAAGGCTCGGGATGATCGAGAAGCGGCATCAGGCGGGCAACGGGAAGGTTTTTCGTCACGTGCAACGCCCAAAGGGCACGGAGTTGATGCGCGGAAGTTTTCGATTCATTGAAAAGTTGCCACAGTTTCGCGGGCACGGCAGGATTGAGCTTCCCTGCGTCGGCACGTTGCTGGAGCAGCACACGGGCGCGTCGGCTATACCAATCGTTGCGATCGGTGAGCAGTCCCACGAGTTGGAGATCGGACTTCGTAGCAAGGTCGAATCCGGATTTTCCTGCAAGACCCTTGGGCGCGAGGCGCCAGATGCGGCCGGTATCCTTGTTGTGAATGGCAGTGCCGCATATGTCGGAATCATGCCAGTCGAGCAAATAGACCGCGCCATCGGGTCCGGTTTCAACGCTGAATCCGACCCACGCGTTGTCGTTGGCGAGCATCGTTTCATCGCCGTGGTGGCCAACGAAACCGGATCCCTTCGGTTCCAGAATGTCAGTGAGGACCGCGTGTTCGTGAATGTTGGACATCACGATGCGGTTGCGGTATTCCTTCGGAAACGCATCGGCCAGGTAAATGCGCGCGCCACCATGGGCGGACTTGTGCGGGTGGTCGGTGATAGTCTTGATGTCATCGTAAACGTAAGGAGTAATATGCTTGCCGCCCTGGCGGTGATAGAATCCGCCGGGGATCACATACCAGAGGTGAGGGATGACACATGCAGACATGAAGATCTGACCGTGGTCGTCGAAGTCGAAGCCCCACGGATTGCTGAAGCCATGCGCGACGACTTCGAAGCGATCCTTCGTCGGGTGATAGCGCCAAACACCACCGTCGATAAATACGCCGTCTTTGACCGGAACCTGGGCGGGGAACGGATCACCCTTGCGCAGGATTTTGCCGCCGTCCACAGGCTTGCCCACGATTGAAGTCGTCGCGAAGCCCTGGCAGCCATAGAGCCAACCATCCGGCCCCCAATTGAAGCTGTTGAAGACCTCATGACGATCCTGAATGCCCCAGCCGCTCAAGCGTATTTCGGTCGGCCCGTCGGGTTTGTCGTCACGATCCTTGTCGGGTACGAAGAGAAGATTCGGCGGTGCGCCAAGCCAGAGGCCGCCAAAGCCGACCGCGACGGCGCACGGAAACGGGATGTTTTCGAGAAAGACGCTGCGCTTGTCAAATTTCCCGTCGCCATCCGTATCTTCAAGGATGAGGATGCGGCTGCTGCCATCGGCAGAGAAACCCTGGCTACGTGTTTCATAGTCGCGGTTTTCCGCAACCCAGAGACGGCCGCGGTCATCCCAACAAAATGCGTTGGGCTGCGTGATCATCGGCTCGACGGCGGCGAGCTTCACCTCGAGGCCGGTGTTCACGGTCATCCGATCGATTGCATCTTCGCCGGTGACGGCGGGGGCTGCTTTTCGAGCAAGGCGCACGGCCTCTGCGTCGATTTTTTTACCGCTGAATTTCTCCCATGACTCGTTAACTGCCTTGTCATTGAGATTGCCGGTGTAAACGACGAACTGGTGGCGGACCGTCTCGGTTTTGCCCTTGCCAATGCTCCAACTGCCCGTGGCGGCCCGACACGGGCCAACGCCCATCACTCCGTCCACGCGCCACCCCTGCGGATAGCCGGTGTTCTGAGGATGATCGAGGATTGCGATGTGAGACTGATCCTCGCGACCCTCAATTTTCATGCCCAGATCGACCCACATTGAGCGCTTTCCTGAAGCAAAGTTGTCGCGCTGTTGTTCGCTGTTGATCGCGCTGGCTTCCATCCCGGGCTTCCACGCCATGCGCAGAAAGAGCCCACCGTAGGCGGTTTCTTTCATTCGTAAATCAACGAGTCCCTCGCCCTTCCATTCCAAATCGAGCAGATAACGGTTACTGTTATCGCGCATCGTCCAGACCTGTGTCTCGGCCATGATCGGCTTGCCATCGGCACCGAGCAGATGATAGACAGTGCTCCACTTCACCTCGTCACCTTTGGCAACAAGCGGCGCACTGGAAACCTTACGCCAGTAGCCTCCGTCGGGATTCTTGAAATAGTCGCGATCGTTGACTTGTTGCAGGCCCCAGAAGATTCCGGTCGTCTCCCCTTGATATTGAGGGCGGTCGGCTGTCAGCACGCCTTTGCCATCGGGAGCCACAATCGGATGAATGTAGGGTCGGAAATCCGGACGCGCATTCTGGGTTAGGATCGGCGTCGCGACCTTATCACGGTAGACGGAAATGGTATTCGTGGCCTCGTCTTGACGCAGCGTGAGGGTCGCGGCTTGTGTTGTGGTCGTTGCACCAAGACATAGCGCCAGCAGGGCAATGGTTGATTGTAGTTTCGTTTTCATGGACTGATTGTATGAATTCAATTTGAAATGGTGGTTTTGTTGCAGATCGCCTCAATTGCCGGTCAATGCCTTGTGGATGGTCGTGGCGATGACCGTCTGTCCAGCATCATTGGGGTGGATTTTGTCAGGAATGAGTTCGCCTTTGCCTTTGAAGGCGCCGTGGATATCGATGATGCCGACCTTCGCCTGCCTGGCGACATCATCCATCAACGGGATGAGTTCCAGAATGTTCTCTTCGCTGCCATCAGGTTCGGTGATGGTGGGTGGGTAGCAGATGAAGACGCGGGGTTTGGAGGGCAATTCGGAAAACTGCTTGATCATGGAAAGGTAGTCCCTGACAAAGTTGGGTTTGCTGTTCTTCCAGGCTAACGGCCTGACATCGTTCGTTCCCAGCATGATCACAACCATGTCGGGATTGAAATCTTTCGCGTTCTTGAATTCCACGGTGCTCTGATAGCCGAGGAGATACGATCCGCCCAGACCAAAGTTCCGCACTTCGCAGTTGTTACCTAACATTTTGGCGATCTGATCCGGATACGTCATTCCCTTGGTGACCCCAAATCCTCCGGTGATGCTGTCGCCCACGCAGGCGAGTTTGGTCGCGGATTTGGCAGATGTTTTGACAGGGCCCGGATCGGCAGGGGTGGCTGCAGCCGCAGTCTTTTGGCCGCTGTATTTCTGCCAGGCCTCTTTGATGGTCTCCTCCTTGAAGTCGCCGGTGTACACGAAAAATTGGTGGCGGATGACTTCTGATTTGCCCTTGGGAATGGTCCAATCGCCAGCGATGGCGCGGCAGGGACCGATGCCCAATTGCGCATCCACACGCCATGGCAACTGGTGTCCTAAGTTCTTGGGGTGGTCGAAAATGGCAATGTGCGCCTGGTCACTGCGGCCCTCCAGTTTGATGCCGACATCCACCCAGGATGCGGTCTGCGTGGTGGCATCGCCATTGCGCTTGCCGTTGCTGTTGATCGCAGCGCCCTCCATCCCGTTGCGCCATGGCATGCGGAGAAACAGACCGCCGTAGTCGTATCTTCCGACTGTGATGTCCGCGAGGCCTTCGCCCGTCCACTCAAGGTCCAGCACGTAGCGATCACCGCTGTCGCGCATGGTCCACGCCTGCGTTTCGGCCATGATCGGCTGACCTGCGCCATCGAGCAGATGATACACCGTGCTCCATTTCACCGATTCACCTTTGGCGGCGATTACCTTGTCCGACACCTTGCGCCAATAGCCGTTGGAGGGATTGTGGAAATAGTCGCGGCCATTGACCCTGGTAAACCCCCAGTACAGACCCGTTTGATGCGGATGATGTCCGGGGCTGTATTCTGTCAGAACGCTCTTGCCATCCGGAGACACCATCGGATGCAGGTAAGGCCGCATGTCCGGCTTGGCATTCTGCGTTACGATCGGCTCGGCAACATTCTCACGATACACGGAAATCGTATGCGTGGCTTCGTCCTGTCGCAGTGTGAGGGTGCCGGCCTGAGCCATGGTCGCCGCGCCGAGGATCAGCGCGAGCAGTGGGGTGGTTGATCGATTGGTTTTTTGCATCGCTGGTTGGAATGATATGTGTTACTTGTGATGGGCAATATGGGAGGATTGGGAGATCCCACAACAGCAAAAACGGGGGACAAACGGGTGACAAACATGAGTGCGACGACCTGTGCAAAGGTCCGGGGACATCGGAGATGCCGGAAATCGAACGATCATGAGGGAATCCGGCGGCGGGGCAGGCAATGTTTTCATGATACTTTTCCATACGCAGGTTTTCTGCACATTGTATCTCCCTACTCCTTTACCCGCGAGGTAGGGGAGAGTTTTCCCCGGCGTATCTACCGGGCGAGGGCGGATTACGCTTGAACCCCGGTTTGCTGACGCGGATCTGGCCGTTGAAGCTCAAATCCAAGGTCCAGGCGCAGCCAACGGCGAGCGGGAGGTGTCGATGACACGACAGTTGTCATTCGAACCGTTGCTCTGCACTCTTATTGAGCTCCCTCTTGTTTGGCTTCGAGAAGCTGTCTTGCAAAATTCACTTCTTGCTTCTTCTCTGGAAATTTTTTCTCAATTTCATCGAGAAGGGGGAGCACTTTGTCTTTAGGGAAGCGCCCGGCACCAAGAGTGCTGATTGCGCGGCCTTGCAAGTCTCGAATGCGATCAACGGTGTTCACCAACTTCTTCGTTCCAGTGGCCAGGTCTCGAACGAACTCGAAAGAACCTGTGCTCACGGCAAGCGCATCCGATGCTGCCTTCTTCGCATCATCGTCCGAGATCAAGCCGTCACCAGCTCAGTCGCTAATTCCAGCCCCTCTTGCATGTAGAGACGATATCGAATTGTGGCAGTCTTCCCTGCTTTGGGCTGGTAGCCCGCTATTCGATAGAAGAAGCCCTTTCTGATCCGAGGCTTGAAGTCGTAACTGTTTCCGCACCAGCTAGATGCGTGCGGTTGCACTCGAGTCCATGTGCCGTCATCGCTCTTTCCTTCAAGCTTCAAATACACATCGCCGTCTTGTGCACTCAGGGTAATGTCGCGATCACTTCTGTTAATCAGCTAAACATCAATCGGACTGGACTTCTTGGCTCGTGAGTAATCGGCGAATTAATGTGACCTTTCCCTCTGTGCTGGGAACCCCGTTCGGAAGTTCGGAAATCGCAACATCGGTGGGTTTTTGTGTATTGAGGGCTTGCGCTGCCAGCATAAAGGCAAAACTAACAATTCGTTTGTTCATATCGGCGAATGATTTTGCCTGTGGCCCGAGACCTTACGGCAGCGACCGGCAGCGGCCAGATGCCTCATGCTTGATTTTGATGGTGAAGGGAAAGAGAGGGAGTGTCATGCAGTAGGGGGGAGGCCCAGCATGTGCGGGACCGATCCACGTTCGATACTTTCAGAATAGCGCAAATCAACTTGGATTCAACAACCAAACTCTACTTCGGATTCGGTTTGGATAAAGAAAAAACTTCCCTCGTCCTCTGCCAGCCCGGCGTGATCGGGGAGATTCGCAGTCATGGCAGTGATCGACCGGACTTTTGCAACCAGCATGCAGCCGGGTTTCCGCTTCGGACCCACTTTACTACGCCCTTTGCCGTTCGGCTATTTCCCGAATCATTCGTAATGAGTCCACAGCCTGAGTATCTTCACAATCTTTTCGGCTTCGAGTACCTCATAAACAATACGATGCTGAATGTTGATTCGCCGGGAATAAGCACCCTTCAGATCTCCCGTCAAAGCTTCGAATGGGGGTGGACTCATCAATGGATTCTGTTCGATCAATGCCAGCAATTCCTTTGCTTTTGTTGCGAGTGGTGTGCCTTTTAACTTCTTGGCGTCTTTCCTCGCCTGACGGGTGTAAACTAGCTCGTAATTCACAAGTCAATGTTCTTGGAGCACTTTTCCACAGACTCGGCCATCCCGGCTCGGATGGAATCACGCATGCCTGGGATGCTCAATAAAAACAAGGTCTCTTGGATCGCCCGCCAATCTTCTTCCGCAACCAGGATTGCGTTACCACGCTTGGCTGTGATCTGCACGGGTTCGTGATCTGAAAGGGTCGAGTCGATCAAACGATAGAGATCCGATCGCGCGGAAGTTGCGGAAATTGTCTTCACAAAACCGAGCGTACGCTATCACGTCGTTAAATCAAGAAATACTTCTGGGTATTTTGCTCATCGCTTGAGTGGCGTGTAGCGGATCGACAGCCGGATGGGAAGTGTAAAATCCTTCCATTTTAATCACGGCGATCAAGCTAGGGAGATGCTCAAAGGCAGGGATCGCTGTCCCTAGCGATCCGGTGGGGGCAGGATGGTTGACGGGTAATCATCCTTCCTAACTCACCAGCGTTGTTGGCACTGGAGAGCGGTGGGGTGAAAGTAGATCGCGTCAGGGTGATCCGCGACCGTCCCCCACCGGAACGCTCGGAGATCGTTCCCTTTTGATTGCGACATTTCTTGTCAATCCTTTCCCTAGCTTGATCGCCGTGTAATTTTAATCGTGTCACATTGACGGCGTTGATACCCCCCCCGCAACATGGTCGCATCTTCATCACACAGCTACCTGCCAACCTTTCCAGAACCGGCACAAGTGCCCAATTGACTGATAAGGTAAAAAGCGATATAAATTTTCTAACAAAAATCTAACATGTTACCGCGCGAGGACTGACAGCGATGACCCCAGCGATCTCTTTGGACGTGGACACGCGCCCCCACCCAGGCCAAGGACGAGCCAAAAATCCCTCAGGAGTCGCAGCATTCTGCTGCGTAAGGCCACACCCAGGCCAAGGACGAGCCAAAAATCCCTTAGGAGTCGCAGCATTCTGCTGCGTAAGGCCACACCCAGGCCAAGGACGAGCCAAAAATCCCTCAGGAGTCGCAGCATTCTGCTGCGTAAGAGCCCACCCAGCCCAAGGACGAGCCAAAATGTCCCTCGCACGCCTCGCCGCCGATTCCGGCGCGCCGGCCAGTGTGTGCGCGGAGACCACAGGCAACCAGCACGCCGCCGCCCGTGCCATGG
>CAMAQB010000062.1 GCA_945860285.1 Akkermansia muciniphila
ATGACATCACAGCAAAACAAATCAAAGAAACACAAGAAGCACTCAACAACCGCCCCAGAAAACGCCACAATTTTTTAACCCCGAACGAATTCAACCAACAAAATTTCAAACAAATTGACAGCCGTTGCATTAGCAATTAGAATTCGCCCAAAATAATTTACGTGGTATTTTCATAGTTTGTAAGATGCTCTAAGGCACAAGCTATCTTTTCATTTTGGAGATGAAGTCAAGAAAGAATTCAACTTTTTGCCCATAAAATCCCTCCATCAAGAAGATCAGAGGTAAGCTGCTCCATAAAGAGGCGGCGAGGCAGGCACGTTTCATCCATTCCAAAAGCCAGCGCGGTGCGTTGGTCTATCGCAGTGCCGGATCATAAGTGCTTTGGAAGTTTCCCCATGCCTGTCATAGGATTTCTCCGTCGATTCACAAGCAGACCAAGCTGGCAATTCTCGATCAAATCTACGATTGCGCAATGGAATCCTCAAGCTACACTTCCACGCATACGATGCACCACGGCGCAATTTCACCTAACAGTTCTCGCATTTATGATTCCCTTGCTTGTATCACCCGTAAATTGGCAGCGCATGAGTGATGCGGTTGATAAAATCCGCTTTCGTTTGCTGCATGTCAGTGCCTGCCTGAGAAAAGCTGAGGTGCCGTATGCCGTGATCGGTGGAAATGCCGTTGCAGCTTGGGTATCACGGGTGGATGAAAGTGCGGTGCGCAATACCAGAGATGTGGATATTTTACTAAGACGAGAAGATCTGCCTGCTGCCATTGAGGCATTACAGGCTGCGGGATACACCCACCGCCGTGTAGCGTCCTTAGGCGGTGGAGCGATGGATGTGTTTCTTGATACCCCAGAGGGAAAAATCCGTGATGCGGTTCACGTGTTGTTTGCGGGAGAAAAACCCAAGCAAGATGCTCTCTATGCAAATGCCGAAGTGGATGACTCAGAAGACGTAGGTGAATTCACGCTTATTTCACTAGATGCGCTCGTGCGTATGAAGCTGGCCGCGTGGCGTGACAAAGATCGCGTTCACCTGCGTGATTTAGCCGATGTAGGACTACTGGATCGCACCATGGCCTCGTTCCTCGACTCGACTTTAGCAAGCAGGCTGCTTCACATTCTTGATCAGCCCGAGTGACCTGAGGGGAATGTTTTACGATAGGTCGCGGTAGCACTGGCCGAGGCGGGTGAGTTCGCCGTTTTCCTGGAACAGGGCGGAGGTGCCTAGGGAGGCACTGGTGGTACTTGCCGGGAACCAGGCGTAGCGTTCTAGGTAGTCGAGCTTTTCGAGCATGGGCAGGACTTTTTCCATGAAGCGGAGCACGGTTTCGGGCCGATGTTTGTTTTCCTGTGCGGATTTTGCCTCCCAATCGCCACAGCCGAACTCGGTGATCCAGATGGGACGTTGGAAGAGTTTATGGACGTTTTCGAGGCGTTTGATGAGGGCATCTGGATTGGGACCGCCGTAGGAGTGGACGCAGACGAAGTCCACGCGGAGTTGGTTTTTTTTGACCCCGTCCATGAAGGCGAGCATCCATTCTTTATCAGGATGAACGCAACTGGGGCTGCCGAGGCGGACATGCAAATTCCCATGCAAATTCCCGCAGAATATGCAGAGAAAGTTCTTGCCATGCGGGTTCGCGGCGGTAGAATGAGCGCACAAAGCAACAACAATGAGTAAACGATTTTTATCTCCATGGAAGGATTCACGGGAAAAACCGGTGATTTATCACTGCATCTCCAGGGTGGTGGAGCGGCGGTTTGCCTTTGGGGACCTCGAACGGGAGCAATTTCGCATCATTATGCGGATGATGGAGAAATTTTCCGGCTGTCGGGTACTGTCGTATTGCGTGATGTCGAATCATGTTCACGTGCTGCTCGAAGTGCCGCCGATGCCGGAGGGCGGGATCAGCGATGAGGAGTTGCTCAAGCGATTGGGCGGGCTCTACAGCGAAGCGATTGTCAAAGAGGTGGCGGGACAATTGCAGGAAGCTCGTGAAAAGGGACTCACGGAATGGACTGCGGAAATCCACGCCCGCTATGCCTACCGGATGCATGATTTGAGTGAATTCATGCGCACCTTGATGCAACGCATGACGCGTTGGTACAATCGGCAGAATCAGCGCACGGGGACCTTGTGGGAAGATCGTTTCAAGAGCGTGATCGTGGAAAGTGGCATCGCGGCGCGGATGATGGCGGCCTACATCGACCTCAATCCTGTTAGAGCCGGAATGGTCAGCGACCCCGCGCAATACCGCTGGAGCAGCTACGGCGAAGCGGTTGGTGGCGGCGCGAAAGGCAATGGCAAAAAAGCGCGCGAAGGATTGGTGCGTGCGTGCATGAGCCACAAGGGCGCGGGCTTTGAGGCGGAGAAATGGAAGGAAGTGGCGAAGACGTATCGAAAACTGTTAGGTCTGGCACTGGAGCGTAAGAGCGGTCGGGCGAGCGAGGAAGTCACCGCCGCGAAAAGCAAGCGACTGCAAGCCGTGACGCAGAAATCTATCAAACCCGGCGCGAAGCCAGACCCGAATGCCGTTAAGCAAGAAGACAACAACACGGTATTGCCCGAGCTGGAGATGGCAGCGATGCTAGGTCATCGCATCCGCTACTTCACGGCAGGAGCGGTGATTGGCAGTAAAATCTTTGTGAACGAGGCATTTGCGAATGCACGAGAACGATTCAGCGAGAAGCGCAAAGACGGAGCAAGGAGAATGAAGGGCCATGCGGCGCACACAGCACGAGACCAGCTATGGAGCATGCGGGATTTACGAATGGAGCGAGCATAATGAAGCCACCCACAGCGAAGCATAGACCCAAGCGTCGCTGATGAGGGATTGCTCGCAAAGCGAAACTTACCTTAGACTCAATGCCTTTAAGGGTAATGGCTCACTTCGCAGGCAATCTGTCATTTATTGAGTTGTATGAACTGCAAAGACACGAAGAGCGCGGAGAGTTGAGTTTTTACGACGAACTTTACGGAGTTTGAAGGATTTTTGGCAGAATTACAGAATTGATAGAAGTTGGGTTTGAAATGCATGATTTCGCGCGAAGGACGCGAAGGGTTGAGTTTTTGGTGTATTTTTGATGAAGAGGGCAAGGATGCGAGACGCCTCCGCCACGGTTTGATGGCGTATCATTCAATAGAAAATCTGTTGAGTTGTTGTGAATTTGAAACAAGCGTCTTTCCCTAAAGGCATTGTGTCTAGACCCGGGTTTGCAAGCGTTAAGTTATCCGCCTGAATGACGGTTTCGGAATCGCAGCCGCCACCGAATGAAACTTGACAGCCTGCATTTTGCTGGCATTGTTGCCGCCGCAAAATCTTTGACCATGAAATCCATCATTCTCCCACTCGCCCTGATCGGCATCACTTCATCGGCTCTGTTTTCCGCCGCCGGTGAGGAAGCCAAAACCGCTCCCTTTACCATGACCACAGACACACCATCCGATGTAAAAGCCGCCCCGGAAGATGCCATCAAAACAGCTTCTGGCCTGGCTTCAAAAGTATTGAAAAAAGGAACGGGCACCACCAAGCCGGACGCTGCGGACACCGTGACCGTGCACTATTCCGGCTGGACCACTGATGGCAAGCTGTTCGACAGTTCGGTGAAACGCGGTCAGCCCACCAGCTTTCCACTCGCCAACGTGATCAAAGGCTGGACCGAAGGTTTGCAATTGATGACCGAAGGAGAGATCCGCCGATTTTGGATTCCTGCAGCTCTCGCCTATGGCGAAAATCCCGGTGGCGGAAGACCCGGCGGCCTGCTGGTTTTCGATGTCGAACTCATTTCGATCAAAGCGGCACCCAAGGCTCCGGCCGATGTCAAGGAAGCACCCGCCGACGCGGAAAAAACAGCCTCCGGCCTGGCCAGCAAGGTGCTTGTGAAAGGCAAGGGGGAAACTCATCCGGCTGCTACGGACAACGTCAGTGTCCACTACTCCGGTTGGACCACCGATGGCAAATTGTTCGACAGCTCGGTGAGCCGTGGTCAGCCTGCGACCTTCCCTCTCGATCAGGTGATCAAGGGCTGGACCGAGGGCGTGCAGTTGATGGTGGAAGGCGAAAAACGCCGATTCTGGATTCCTGCGGCTCTCGCTTATGGAGAAAATCCAGGCGGCGGCCGACCCGGTGGCGTGCTGGTGTTCGATGTCGAACTTCTGAAGATCGTCAAGTAGGCTCACTTGCCATCGATCGACTTCGGACGTTTCTCTTTCAGCGACATTTCGAGAAATTCGACGATTCGGTCGGCGACGTTTTTGTTCGTTGATTTTTCGATCCCCTCCAGCCCTGGGGAGGAATTGACTTCGATCACCAGCGGACCGCGGTTCGAGCGCAGCAGATCCACGCCGGCGAGGTGCAGACCCATGACCTTGGCGGCCTTGATTGCGGTTTTCCGCTCTTCAGCGGTGATCGAGATTTTTTTCGCCACTCCGCCGCGATGGAGGTTGGAGCGGAATTCGCCGTCGATGCCCTGACGCTCCATCGCAGCGACAACTTTTTTTCCCAAGACGATGCAACGGATGTCGGCTCCCTTGGATTCGGCAATGTATTCCTGAACCAGGATGTCGGCGCGCACCTCCTTGAATGCTTCGATCACCGATTCGGCCGCCTTTTTGGTCTCGGCCAGTACAACGCCCATGCCCTGGGTTCCTTGCAGGAGTTTGACGACCAGTGGCGCGCCGCCGCACATGCTGATCAACTCGTTCGTGGCATCGATCGAGTGGGCGAATCCCGTCACCGGCAGGCCGATGCCTTTTTTCGCCAACAGTTGCAGACTGCGCAGTTTGTCGCGCGACCGGGAAATCGCAACGCTGTCATTGAGGGTGAGGACGCCCATCATTTCAAACTGGCGCACCACCGCATTTCCATACGCGGTGTGTTGAACGGCGATGCGGGGAATGATCGCATCGGCCTTCAGTTCCTCGCCCTCCAGATAGATGCGCGGCTTGCTGGAAGTGATGTTCATGTAGCAGCGCAGGTAGTCGACAACCCGGACGCTGTGACCGCGGTCCTGTGCAGCCTGCACCAGGGCCTGGGTGCTGTAGAGTGCGGCGTTGCGCGAGAGAATGATCAGGTTCATGAGGAGAAATTTCAGGTTGTGGGCGGCATATCGTTCCAAGCGCCGAGGAGAAAACTGGATTGGGGGTCGATCATGAAGAAACCGGACAAAGCACGGCGGCCCAGCAGTGCCGGACAGCGCATTTTCGAGCGGTTGGCCAAGGTGATCTTGATCGGAAGTGTGAGACCTCCGGCGAACTCGGCGATGGTTTGAATGACAATGCGTTCACGGCTGTAACCGCCGGAGTTTTTGATTTTTTTGCTGTAGATGATTTCCGCGCTGCAGGAAATCAGTTGATGATCCCGGGACCGGGTGTCGAAGGTCACCGTGTTGTCGTCGCTCTCCACACGGATGTTTTCCGCATGCAGCGAGGAAGTGCGCGCGCCACTGTCGGATTTCGCAATGATCGGACCCACACCCAGCGCGGGAAAGGATATCCACTCATGACGCCCGAGCAGCAGGCGGGTGCTGCTCCTGCGGTCGTGGGCGAGTTGCAGACTTTCCGCGGCGGTTTTTGATAGGTCGCTTTGGAATGAGCGGGTGACCAGCCACGAGCCATGCTGTTGTTTCATAGAATTCCTTGCCATCGTTAGCACGAATCCTCCGGCCGTGGTATGATTATTTTTTGACGATTTTGTCAGGCGACGGGCAACTAGGCATTGCCACGCAGGGGGAGGATGCGCTACACCTTGCCCGTTGAACGAAGGCATGGGACAATGGCGGCGCTGGATCATGGCAGGGTTGATGCTTCTGCTCGGATTGCTGCTGAGCTATCGTTATGTTCCGTTGGAGCGCTTGAGCGTTGCGGATCACTTGCGCGGGTTTCCGGATGCCGATCCGCGAAGTCACGGCTTGCGTCCGCTCGTTCTCTCCGCCATGTTTTTCCTGCCCTTTTTCGGCTGTATGGCCTATTCGTGCGCCGGCGTGCTTTCCCGCTGGCTGACGCGTGAATTCCTGCGTTCGTTTCTGATTTGCTACGGCGGAATTCTGCTGGTGTTCATGCTGATCGACTTCTCGGGAAATGCATCGCGCTTCAGCGATGGCGATGGAGTGCTGGAAGGTGCCTGGTTTTTTTATTCGCGCATGGCAACGCCGATACTCTGCGTGTTGCTGCCTTTGGGCACTTTGCTTTCCGCGCTTTTTTGTGTCAGCCGGGTGTCGAGGTCCCGCGAAATCGTCGCGGCTTTGCAAAGCGGACGGGGGATGACCCGTCTGATGATGCCGGTTTATTGCTGCGGGGCGATGCTTGCATTGTTTTACATGGGCTGCAACTTTCACTGGGCTCCGCGCGCCGAGGGCATGCGCTGGGCGAATCTCAATCAGGCCAGCGGCAAAGCCAGCATCCAGGCAACCAACATTGTGTTCTACTACGCCAAAGGTCGCCGGATGTGGATGGTGAAGGAATTTCCGCGCGAATATGCCAAAGGCGCTCCGCTGCGGGGCGTGGAAGTGACCACCCAGAACGTCGACGGCTCCTTGCAGTCGCGGCTTTATGCGAAACAGGCGCAGTGGATCGAAAGCAACCAAAGCTGGTCATTCACCGGCGTCGAATTGTCGGATCATCACCGCAATGAGGCACCGATTTTTGTGAAACCACCTTCACCTTGCATCATGGAGGATTGGGGGGAAACGCCGGCTCAGATCATCAAGCTGGGCGTCGATGTGAGAAACCTGAGCGTGCCGGACCTGATGGACCTGATGCGATCGGACATGAGTGCCGAATGGCAGGGTCGCGATCCGGTGCGCTATGCGACGCAATGGCACTACCGCTGGGCGCAGCCGCTGAGCTGTCTTGTTTATGTGATTCTCGCGGTGCCGCTGTCCTTGTATGTGACCCGTCGCGCCAGCGGCGGCGGCCTGGCGGTGGCCATCGGTCTGGCCATTTTGATGGTAGTGATGACCACGGTTCTGCTTGCGCTGGGCGAGTCGAACAACATGTCTCCGGCGCTCGCCGTATGGTCGCCGGTCGCTTTGTTTTCCGTTGTCGGCGTTTGCCTGATGAAACGCCGCATTTCAGGCAGGCCCTTGTGGCCTTTATTCGGCTGAAAGCACCCTTTCGTAAAGGCGGCAGCTTCTGCCTTCGCAAACAATCACCTGATCTGGTCCTCGTGAACGGACAAACACCGCGCGCGGTTGATGACGCTGATGGATTTCCGCCCTGACAGCCGCGGCGATGTCGCCTTGAAAATCCCATTTGACGATCCCCCGGCGATGGCAATCCCATGCCGCCAGCAAAACCGGCGCGCTGAACGGCTGATGCTGGAGAAGCTCCGATCCATGAAGCAGCAATGCTTCGGCTCTTGCCTGGTATTCATCGTTGGGCTGCAACATGGAAAGCTTCAACAGGTTCCTGGCGGCAACATGGTTGGGGGAAGGCTCGGCTCCATCATGGTCATCGCGGATGCAGAGCAATTCCCTTCCCGCAATCTGCGGACGCATGACATAGCCTTGCTGCGCTTCGCTCCAGAACAGCAGGTCAAGTTGGCCTTGCAGTTCCAGAGCGAACTCCAGCCAACCGCTGTCCGGGAAATATCCGTTCAGTTCGATCAGTGCATCGATGAGACACGCATAATCGGCTGGCCCTGCGGCGCTGCGCGATTTTTTCCCGCGGTAGCTGCGGGACAGCACCTCGCCATCCCACAGGTTTTTTTTGATAAATGCCATTGCGGCCGATGCTGCCTCCGCGAGATCGGGACGATCGAGAATCCTGGCCCCGCGAACCAGGCTGGATATGGCAAGCCCGTTCCATGCCGCGATGATCTTGTCGTCGCGGTGAGGTGTGGGGCGCTTTGTCCGTTCTGCTAACAAAATTTTTGCGGCGGATGAAAGAGTCGTGCGAATGTCTTCGGGACTCGTGGCGAACTTTTCGGCGAGGTCCTGTTCGGTACTGGCCCTGAAAAGCGTGCTCTGGCCTAACAACTCCTGATGCGGGTCGCTTTCCGGCGCAGCGTTTCCTGCGGCTTCGACACCGTATGCCAGCGAAAAAATCAACGCGCTTCGGGGATCGAGCAGGCTGGAAATTTCCTCGGCCGTCCATGTCCAGAAGGCGCCTTCACGTTTGGTGACGCTGGATTCGTTAGGCAGGCTGTCGGCATCCTCGGCGGAATGGAATGCCCCGCCGGGGTCCAGCATAGTCCCGAGCAGATAGCGAAAAATTCCCTCGGCGGTCTCTTTGTAGAACAGCTTTCCGGAGATCTGCCAGGCATCGAGACAGGAATCGGCAATCTGTGCCTGATCGTAGAGCATTTTTTCGTAGTGGGGAATGTGCCAGCGGCGATCCACCGAGTAGCGGTGGAAGCCCCCGCCCAGTTGATCGTGAATGCCCCCGCGGATCATTGCCGCGAGAGTGCGCTCGACCATCTCCCATGCCTTGCGGCTGCCCTCATGCTCCAGGCCAGGGTGATCGAGGACCTGCATCAGTGTCCGCAATACAGAGGGACGCGGGAATTTCGGTGCGTAACCAAATCCACCGAAGCCGGCATCGAACTGCGACTCACAGAGTTGCACAAAACGGGTCACGACTTGCTCATCTTCGAGCTTCGTGCTTTCCGGCGGCATTGCGGCCTCCGCCTGCAGTTGGCCCAGCATGCGTGATGCGTTGTCGCACATGTTCCGGGGATTTTCGCGCCAGAGCCGGGCGACCTCGCGGCAGATGCGCGGGAATCCGGCCCGACCATGGCGATCCTCGGGAGGGAAATAGGTGCCTCCCAGAATGGGCTCCGCAGCCGGAGTGAGCCACAGGCTCATCGGCCAACCTCCCTGTCCCGTGCTCGCCTGCACAAAGGCCATGTAGGCGGCATCGATGTCCGGCATTTCCTCTCGGTCCACCTTGATATTGATGAAAAATTCGTTCATCAGCGCGGCCGTGCTTTTGTTTTCAAAGGACTCGTGCTCCATGACGTGGCACCAATGACAAGTCGAGTATCCGATGCTGAGAAACACCGGTTTGTTTTCTCGCGCGGCCCGGGCAAATGCGTCGTCGCTCCAGGGCAGCCAATCGACGGGATTGTTGGCGTGCTGGAGCAAGTAGGGGGAACTTTCGTTAGCCAGGGCGTTCGGCATGTCAGGGAAGGGCGGAAAGCTGGCGCAGGTAGGCGAGGGAGTAAATTCCCGTGGAGTGTCCGTCGTGCCAGAAAAGCTGCAGGCCGTATCCGCCGACGGGCTCGATCCGCCTCAGTAGCGAGGAATTTTCCGTTAGATCAACCTGTGGTCGAACGACCCGACCGAGAGCATCGGGCTCGCCCTGGCAGGCGGCACACGGACAGGCCCGGCGCAGCATTGGCAGGGGAAGGTAGGCTTCATGGCCATCGGCGAAGGTCAGGCAGAGCTGCTCCATGATCACCGCGATGTTCTCAAGTTGCAACGTGTTCATGCAGGAGACTAGTGTGGTTGTCGTCAAGCGCAATGGTGAAATTCCCGGCTTCGGCCGATGTGCGGCCCTGGCCGGTCGGTCGATGCATTGTTATGGTTCTTAATTGCCCGACGGGCTGCCGCTATCCCCTGGGATCTGCGGTTTGGGAAGCGGCGGTTTCGGGGTCTCGGAGTTGGAGCGGGGGATTTCCGGAGCAGAATCGGATCCTTTGATGACCACCGGTTTGTTGGTGCGGGCGGGTGGATTGGTTTCCGTGTTTGTTTCCTCGGGTTCCGAATCCAGTTTGTTCAACACATTGGGGTCGCGGAGTTCATTTGCCAGTTCGCCATCCCCGTGGGTTTTTGGCAGTGGCGGTGTTTTTTCCCGTGCGCTCTGTTTTTTTGCCAGCGTCGGCGCTGCTGCCGATGCAGGTGGTTGCACCGGATCCGCCTTGCGAAGGGAAGGAAACAGCGATTCGAACAAAGGAGTCGGCTTGCGCGGCGGAGTGGGGGACGATTTTGGGTTCGCAGCAACCGCAGGAGTGGTCGCTGGCACGCTTGCGGGTTTGGAAGCGTTGTTGGAACGGAAAAACCCGGAAAACAAAGGGGTCGTTTTGCGCGGCGGAGTGGGCGCGGATGCCGTTTTTGCGGCGACAACTGGAGAGGTCGTTGATTTGGTTGCGGGTTTGGAAGTCTTGTCAGCGTGGAAAAGGCCATCAAACAAAGGAGTCGTTTTCCGCTGCGGCGCGGCCGCGCTCGACGTATGGGCGGAAACAGCAGGAGTGGCAGCGGGGCGGGCTTTCGGCGCGGGAGCAGAGGAGGTATTGGAACTGAAAAGACCTTCAAACAATGGAGTTGGCTTGCGAGCCGGGGCGGGAGATGTCCTACTTTTGACAACTGCGGGTGAGGCCACCGCTGCATTTGGTTCCTTTACAGCCGCAGCATGGGGCGAAGGAGCGTACGGCTTGATGGCACAGGACGAGGATATCAGTATCAACACAACTATGGGACTGGGAAGGCGAATCACGAGGAGATTAAAAAAGAAAAGAGCACCCATGGGAAGAAAGAAATGCGCGGGGATGATCGCTAAAACCTTGTGATTGTGCTGTCCTCACGCATAGTATCGCCGCGCATGCGGGGCGATGCATCATCGGTATTGATCTATCATGAGGGACGACTTTGGTTGATTTCCTTTTTGATCGCGTTGATGATTTGCGTGTTGGGATTTTTATTCGTGGGGGCGCTTTCGCTTTCGTCGATATCCCTCGGTCGACAAACGCCTCCCCGCAAGATGGAAGAAGAACGCCGCGTGTTGATTGTGGCGCCGGCGCGGAGCAAGGCACCTGACATCTCATCCGCCGAGACCGTGGCTTCCGAAAAAACGCCGAAACCGTTTGCCCGGACTTCGGCTGCCCAAAACTCCCAGGTTCCGGATAGACCTGATTTCATCGGCAACAGGGACACGGTGGCAACGAGTGATGCGACACCGGCGACAGGGGCACCGGAATTGCCCAGTCTGTCGGGGAAAGATCCTCTCCGGCCCCAAGACATCGAAACAACCGAGAGCAGCATTCAGGACGGGGACCTTGCACACAATGCGCTCGCCCGACCGGAAGCGGCTGAGTTGGTGAAATCCACGCCGGTGCCGCCCCGGGAACAAAGCGCCGAGAACGCCACTTCGCAGACCGCCCCGGCGGAAAAACAAACGACACCGCTGGATGATCCGCCCGTGCCGTCCGAGGAGCCAATCACGGAAAAAGAGCAGGAAAAAGTCGCGGAGAAAAAAATGATCGAGGCTGATCGTCCCGTCGAGCGCTCATTGCCGAAGGAGGAAGTGAAGGCCAAGCAGGAGCAAGCCAACTCCAACAAAGCTGTGGAGGAGAAAACAGCGCAGCTTCCCAAACCGAAAGAACAGGAGGAGCCGGAAAAAAATGACCCTGGCTTCCGCGGCAATCAGGAAAAAACCCGCCTGAGTGGTTCGTTGTCCCGCAAGGGCGTCGCCGCCATGAATGTGGCCAACACCGCATTGGGACGCTACCATGCGTCGCTCAGTCGCGCCGTCGAGGCCGAATGGAGCCGCAACTGCACGAAGTACCGCGATTTCATCACGCCGGGAATTCTGACCCTGCGGTTTGTGATCGATATAAAAGGCGGCGTGCGCTCGGTCGGAGTCGTTGAAATGATCGATGCGGGCGAGGTGCAGAAAGGATTCACCCTCAACGCGATCCGCCAGGCGAAAATCCCCCCGATGCCCAAGGATTTGTTAAAGGAATTGGATGGCGAACCCCTGGAACTGATTTACAATTTTTATTTTTAACCACACACTTTTTTCATGATCGCAAGCAACACAACAATCAGCATGGCTTTGCAAAAAGTCTGGGAAAATTTCCAGGTCGGCGGTCTGTTCATGTGGCCTTTGCTGATTTGTCTGCTCACCGGCATCACGGTGATCATTTTCAAACTGCTGACACTGAGGCGACTGCAAATTCTTCCTGCCGACCTCTCCCAGCAGGTCGATCAGTTCGAACATCATGTCGAAAGCGGCGCGGTGGAACCACTGCTCGAGGAGTTCGAAAAAGGCAAAACCGTATTGGCCCGGCTCGCTGCCGTGGCGGTGCGACATCGCGGCAGATCGCAGGCCGACATCACCGACGCGGTTCAAACGGTCGCGCGTCACGAGATCCTGCATCTCAACGCGGGCATGACAGCCCTCGATGTGATCATCATGATCGCACCGCTGCTCGGGTTGCTCGGCACCGCCAGCGGACTGGCCTCGATGTTTGCGAAAATCGACGACAACACCAGCCTGAGCGGTGTCACCGCCGGGATTCACGAAGCCTTGCATGCGACGATTTTCGGCCTGGGCATCACCGTCATGGGGATCATCGCGCAGAGCTACTTCAACCGCAGGATCGATGTTCTCACCACACAGCTCGAGTTGTTGCTGGGCAAACTCGTGCACGTTTGCCACAAAGCCCGGCCACCACGCAACTGACCACGCCATGCAATTTCCCCGACCTGCGAAAAAAACGACCAACGTTCCGATCATTCCGATGATCGACGTGCTTTTCGTGCTGCTGATTTTCGTTGTCGTCTCCACCAATTTCAAACGTCCGCGTCATACCATGCAGATCACCTTGCCAGTGGCAAAAGATGTTCCCACGGAAAAGGTGGTGGGCGAGATGTCGGTGCTCGCGGTGGATGGCAAAGGCATGCTGATGCTGGAGGGGGCCGGGGTGCCCGAGGGATTGCTCGATTCCTATCTGCAGGCGTGGAGGAAAATCAATCCGAGCAGGAAACTGGAGATCGAGGCGGATGAAAAAGCTCCGTTCGGGAAAATGGTCGAGGTCTGGGGTGCCTTGAACCGTCTGGGAATCGAGGTCATGCCTACCCGGGCGCGACTTTCGGAGCCGGCCCCCACACCATGAAATGTTGAAATTTGTTAGAGAGTATGATCCTAGATATTGTCCAGTTGGGAAATCCCGTGTTGCGGGAACAGTGCGTCGCGGTCGCAGAGATCAATGAGGAAATCTCGCGCCTGGCGGAAGACATGTTGGAAACCATGTACTATGCCCATGGGGTGGGCCTCGCCGCCCCGCAAATCGGCAGGTCCTTGCGCATGGCGGTCATCGATGTCTCGCATGATCCCGAGTGCATTACTTTTCTGAAGATCAACGGCGAGGAAGTCGATATGCTGGAAAACATGCCCCTGGTTGTGATCAATCCGGAGCTGTCCCTGGACGGTCCGCGTTCGATTGAAACCGAGGGATGCCTGAGCATCCGCGGGGTGCGCGCGCCGGTGGGACGTCCATCGCGGGTGCGGGTGAAATTTCAGCAGCTGGATGGAGGGACGGTGGAACTGGAGACGGACGGTTTGCTTGCGCGGGCCTTTCAACACGAGATTGATCACCTCGATGGCGTGCTCTTCATCGACCGGCTTTCTCCTGCCGCAAAAATGGCAATCCGCCGGGAAATGCAGAAATTCGAGGAATAAAGAAACTTCCGGTTCTCTCGCGAATTTTTGAACTTCACGAATCATGGAATTGCCCAACTGGGGAAGTTTGCCGTTGTATTGCCTGATTTTGAGGTATATTATGCGAAATCGCCTTTACGATCAACATGAGCAACAATCGTGGAATTTTTGAGTCATTGCCTGCGTCCGAACAAAATGGAGGGGTGAATCCTTTTTCGTTTGCAGGGGAGGGCGTTGCCGCGACGAACCCGCTTGCGGCAACAGCGGAGGCTCATTCATCTTTTGGCTCCGGTGACGAGAGCTACGTGCCTGAGCCCGGCAAGCCTGCGAAAATTCCCGCTCCACGCCTGAGGGCCACGGAAAATCCTTTTCAAATGACCGCCGAAACCGTGCCGGCCTACGGCTATGAGGCGCCGGACTCCTCCCACACGCAAGCGTCGCCGTTTTCCGCTGTCCCGCTGCGGCCCGAAAAAACTACCCTTGCAGTTCCGCAGTTGAAGCACAGCCCTTTTTCCGCGCATCCAACGGAAGTCGCTGCCGAGACCAACCCCGCGCAAGCCCGCGGAGTCTGGCCTCAAGCCCGTGAGGCTTCTGCAGTCGAGCCGTTTGCCCCTCAATTGACTCATTTGCAAGTTCAGCCTTCCGCCTCACAAAGCTCCGCCCCAAGGCAAACTGTGCCCGAACGATCTTTCGCCGCCGCCGTGAATGTCTCCGCGTCTTTGCCGAGGAACGAACCATCGCCCGTTTGCAAACAATTGGAACTGCGCGCCATTTTCGGCGTGGATCGGGACATGAGTGGCGAGGAAATCCTGCAACGCACCCGTTCGCTCCCGGGGGTCAAGCTCGTGGCCCGCATCAGCTCCAACGATGTCATGGCATTGGAAACCCTCAAACACACCCTTGCCAAATTCGGTTTCGGGGGCGGTTCCATCCGCCTCTTCAGCGGCATTGTGCCGATAGAATTCATTCGCGACGGCAATACGGTCCTCGCGGTTCAGACCGACGGCGGCTTTGCTCCAGGGGTCAGGGAGGCCGTCATGATTGTTGCTCGTGAGCTTGAAAAAATGAGTTGATGATCCCGGTGGGGGAATGATGTCCCGACCACGATTTTTCAGCGTCAGCGATTTTGCCGAGGTTCCATTCACCGGATATGAAATGGTGGTTGAGGAAACCATGTGCCGGATATTCGCTCCGCAAACTGCCTGAACCGCAATTCGGACAGCCAGGCGACTCATTTGCGCGTGCTGTGGACCGATTGTTTCGGTGAGATGAAATGCTGTTTCCGCGCCGGTTTTTGCAACAGGCGAGAAATCACGTTGTCGCCGGTTTTTAAGCGTGACGGATCGCTGGCTGGGTGTCACAAGCGTGTGCCGCGAGGCACGGAACGCTATGTCGGGAAAATTGACTTATCAGCAAGCAGGTGTCGATACACGAAAGGCAGCCGCGATCGTGGGGGACATCAAGAGTCATGTGAGGCGCACCCAGAAGCAGCGCCAGTTGTGGGGGGCTTTCGGCTTGTTTGCGGCGTGTTACGATTTGAGTTCCTACCGCGCCCCGGTGATCATGACCGGTTGCGACGGCGTGGGCACGAAACTGGAATTGTTGTTAGAAAGGGGCATGTATGAGGTCGCCGGCAAGGACCTGGTGGCGATGAATGTGAACGACATTCTCACCACCGGCGGCGACCCGTTGATGTTTTTGGACTACATCGGCATACCGGCGCTGGATGCCGTGAAAATCGAACGCCTGATCGCCGGCATGGCGGATTATCTGGAGGACTGCCACTGCATTCTCGCCGGGGGCGAGACGGCCGAAATGCCGGGTATTGTTCCGGAAGGGGTGATCGAACTCTCCGGTTTTTGCATCGGCTGTGCGGAGAAAGAAGACTTGATCGATCCGACAACTGTTGCTGTCGGCGATGTGTTGATCGGTTATGCTTCCGACAGCATTCACGCGAACGGCTGGAGTCTGGTGCGGCGCGTGCTGCGCGAACATCCGGACCTGGTGACGGAGCAGGAACTTCAACAGTGGTTGCAGCCCACCCGGCTTTACCATGACGTGGTGAACGGACTGCGTGCGCTCGGCGTCAAGCCCCGTGCGATGGCGCACATCACCGGCGGCGGTCTGCCGGAAAACCTGGAGCGTTTGTTTCAGGGCTTGGGAGCCGACCTCACCATTCCGCCCTGGCGTTTGGCGGGTGTGGAGAAACTCTTTGAACACATCGATGCCACGGATCGTTTTCATACCTTGAACATGGGTGTTGGTTGGGTGGCGATCGTCGGCGCCGACGACGTGCAAAAGGCCTGTGCCGCCGGACCGGGAGGATTTGTGCTGGGAACGATGCGTCCGGGTGATGGTGTCAGTGTGAAGATTTCCCATGAGTGATTTTCTAACACATGAATGCGGAATCGCCGCCGTCCGTCTGAGAAGGCCGCTGGAATACTACCAGGATCGCTACGACACCTCCCTGTGGGGCTTTCAAAAGCTTTTCCTGCTGATGGAAAAACAGCACAACCGCGGACATGATGGCATCGGGATTGGCTGTGCCAAACTTCACATGCCGCTCGGGCATCCCTACATTTTCCGCCGTCGGGATGCCGAAAAAGACTCGCTGTCGAACTTGTTCCGCGATGAAATCAAGTCGTTTCACAAGATGGCCCGCAAGCAGATGTTGAATCCGGACCTGCCGTCGTCAGTGAAGGAAAAGTTCGACTTCGGCGGCGAAATCCTGATCGGTCACCTACGCTACGGCACCTCCGGCGAGTTTGATTCCGGTTCCTGCCATCCGTATCTCCGCCGCAGCAACTGGCCGACCCGCACCTTGATGGTGATGGGAAATTTCAACATGACCAATACCGCCGAGTTGAACACCAAGTTGATCGACCGGGGCCAGCATCCGGTTTTCGGCACCGACACCCAGACGGTGCTGGAGGAAATCGGCTTCCATCTCGACGAGGCACACACCGACCTTTACAGGAAACTGCGCGACCAGGGAGTCAGCGGGAGTTTGATTCCCGACATGATTTCCTCGATGCTGGATGTCGAGAGCATCGTCCACATCAGCGCGCAGGCCTGGGACGGGGGATATGCCATCGTGGGCGTGATCGGCAACGGCGACATGTTTGTCATGCGCGATCCCCACGGCATTCGTCCCTGCCACATGTTGCTGAACGATGAAGTGATCGCCTTCGCCTCCGAGCGCGTGCCGCTGATGACCGTCTTTGAAGCCGATGCCACGGAAGTACAGGCCTTGGAACCCGGTTCGCTGGTGGTGATCAAGGCCGATGGTGCGATCAAGGTCAGCAAGTTTGCGCCTGAGGCTGAGCACACGCCGTGTTCTTTCGAAAAAATCTATTTTTCCCGCGGCAACGATCCCAGTATCTATCGGGAACGCAAGGCCATGGGCGCGGCGCTGGTCGATCAAATCGTGCGCAGCATCGACAACGCGTTTGACAACACCGTATTCTCCTTCATTCCCAATACGGCGGAAACCGCGTATTACGGGATGATGGATGGATTGCGCTTGTTCCGCAGGCGCCAGGTGCGCGAGGAAATCCTCAGCGGGTTGCGAAACGGTTCGCTGACCGAGGAAAAGGTGGACGAATTGATTTTGCAAAACTGGCCCTGCGGTGAAAAAATCGCCCACAAGGACATCAAGCTGCGGACATTCATCACCCAGGAAAGGGGTCGTGATCTGCTGGTCTCCCATGTGTACGACATCACCTACGGCGTGGTGAAACCGACCGACAATCTGGTGGTGATCGATGATTCAATCGTGCGCGGCACCACGTTGAAAAAATCGATTTTGAAAATCCTCGCGCGTACCAACCCGCGGAAGATCGTGGTGTGTTCCACCGCGCCGCAGATCCGCTACCCCGATTGTTATGGCATCGACATGTCCGAGCTGGGCAAGTTCATTGCCTTTCAGGCGGCCGTGGCCCTGCATCGCCGCGCTGGCCGGCAATTTTTGTTAGATGAGGTCTGTTCACAGTGTCGTCTTGAATTGAGCAAAGCCGCCGGTGAAATGCGCAATGCCGTGAAACGAATTTACGAGGATTTCACCCACGAGCAGATCTCCGCGGAGATCAGCAGGATGGTGTATCCAGAAGATATGAACTGGCACGGCGATGTCGAAATCATTTTTCAAACCATCGAAAACCTCCACGCGTCGATCAACGAGCCATGCGGCGACTGGTATTTCACGGGGAACTACCCGACCAGTGGCGGATATTCCACGGTAAATCATTCCTACATCCGCTGGCATGAAGGCGTCGGTGGCCGGGGTTACGAATTGCCGCTCTAACGGGAGTCGCCTTGTTCACCGGTGTGGCTTTCCCTGATTTTCCGTGGCAGTCCATTCCATATCAGATCGAATGAATGGCGGATCAACCCGGCGATGGTGTGTGAGGGTATGGAACCATCCAGCAATACCGAGTTCCAATGTTTTTTGTTCATGTGATAGGCCGGAGTGATGCCTTCGTACTGATCGCGCAGCAATGCGGAACGCTCGGGATCGCACTTCAGGTTGATGAACGGCGGATGATTTTCCGGCGAGGTGATGGCGAATACCTTGCCGTGCGTTTTGTACACCAGGGTGTCGGGCCCGAAGGGGGTTGTTTCCTCCGCGCAGGGCAGGGAGAGGCATAGTTCTATGGCGGTGGTCAGGTCCATGGCGGGAATGATTGCGGGGATGCTGCTGTCACGCGGATTCGATGTTGACAACAGGAGCGCCCTTTTTCAAGCTGAGCGTCATGAAACCTAACATTGCAGTTGTCGGAGTCGGTCGCATGGGTGCGAACATGGCCCGCAGGATCAAGGATCTTGGCTATCCCGTTGTCGCCGTTTATGACACGCGACCCGAAGTGGCAAAGGAACTGGCGGGCGAACTTGGTTGCGCCGCCGCCGAAACACTGGCTGCGGTGACGGCCGCTGCCGACATCATCCTGACCGTGGTCACCGATGATGCGGCCATGCGCGGCATCTTTGCGTCGTCCGGCGACTCCTTGTTGGCCGACGCTGAAGGCAAACTGTTCATCAATTGCGCCACTTGCAGTCCCGCTCTGCATGAGGAAATTTTCGCTCTGTGCGAGGAGCGCGGAGCCTCTTCCCTGGAGGCGTGCATGGCTTCCAGCATCACCCAGGCCCGGGAGGGTACACTCTATTTGATGATCGGTGGTCGTGAAACTGACTATCAAAAAGCCGAGGAACTTCTGCGCGGGCTGTCGTCCGCCTTGCGCTACGTTGGCGGTGTCGGGCAGGCGGCCAAGGTCAAGGCGCTGGTCAACATGGTGATGAACATCAACACCGCCGGGCTTGCCGAGGGTCTCGGACTCGGCGCGGCGCTCGGGCTCGACCTGCAAATGCTGAAGGAGGTCTTTTCTCAAACCGGCGCGAATGCCCGCGTGCTGCAAACCGATGGCGACGATATGATCGCGAGGGAGCACGATTGTTATTTCAGCGCGGCTCACGCGGCAAAGGACAGCGGCATTGCCAACAATCTGGCAACCAGTGCGGGAGTTGCCGTGCCGTTGTCGGTCGCTACCGAAGCGCAGTATCGGAAAATGATCAACGCAGGCCTGGGCGAACTCGACAAATCGGGTATCGCCGAGTTGACATTTCCAGGACGTTTGAATTAACCAACGCATCATGAATCTTCCCACTTCCATCGAAAACTCCCGCGGGGAGAAGTTGTCTAGCAGTTTTCATCCAGGTCAAAAGGATGATTGCCTGCTCATTCTCGGCCACGGGGTGACGGGAAACAAAGACCGGCCGCTGCTGGTGGCGCTGGCGGAAGGACTGGCCGCGCTCGGTTGGCCATGCCTGAGGGTTTCCTACAGTGGCAACGGTGATTCGGAGGGACGATTCGAGGATTCGACCATTAGCAAAGAGATTGCCGACCTGCAATCGATCATGGATGCGATTCCCGGCGAAATCAAAATCGCCTATTGCGGTCACAGCATGGGTGGCGCGGTGGGAGTCCAGACATCAGTTCGCGACGAACGGGTTCGCGTGCTCGTCAGCCTTGCGGGCATGGTGCAGACGAAGGAGTTTTACGAGCGCGAATTCGCCGATGTGATTCCAGGGCAGGGGACCATGTGGGATGAAGCGTCGTGCCCGTTGTCGCAGGCTTATGTCGATGATTTGACGCAAATCGGTTCGCTTCTTCCAGCGGCCGCAGCCGTGGAGGTTCCGTGGTTGCTGATCCATGGATCGGACGATGATGTCGTGCCGTCTTCCGACACTGACGCCGCGTATGAAGTGGCGGCTGAACCAAAGATGCGTTTGATCATCGATGGCGCGGGGCATTCGTTCGGCGATGAAATCTACCCGCAGATCATCAAAGAGATTGATCTCTGGCTTGGCAGGCATTTGCCATGAATCGCCGCGTCGTCTGATCGGCTCGCGTCAAGGAAGCAGGTTGATTTTAACTTTTCCAGCCGGTTTTTGCATGTCATCCGCAAGTGTGGAAACACCTTGTTTGGCGGTGGCGCTCGCTCCGTCGAGCGCGTTGCGCAGCGCCCCTTCCACCAGTTGTCCGCAGTGGATTTTCATCGGAGGAAGGGCACCGAGTGGTCCGCTGAGATCGTTCGCCGACAACGCACGCGCCTGGTCGAGCGTTTTCCCTTTCAGCAGCTCGGTCGCCATCGAGGCCACCGCGATTGCGGTCTGACAGCCAAAGCTTTGGAACGAAGCGCGATCAATGACTTTCCTGCCATCTTTCTCGGTGAATTTCAGCCACAGCCGCAGCATGTCGCCGCACTCGGGTGATCCGACGGTGCCGACGGAATCGGCATCGTTCATCTCGCCCTGATTTTGGGGATTTGCCAGAGCCGCCCGCACGTTGTTCTCAAAGTCATTCACGGGAGCAGGGTAATACGAGAATACCAAAACGCAAGTCATCGTGCGCGATGGAAATTGACCTTGGTGGGTGAATGCGCCATGGTGCGGACATGGATACACCGAAAAATATTTCCGATGAGCGGGAGCTGACAGCCATGGGGGAGAATGACGCGCGGTCCGGTGGCGGCGAGCAAGCAGTCAGCGCTGAGTTTGCGGGTCCCACGACCGAGCTGGGCAGGCAACTGGCTTCATTGCTGGGGCAGGGGAAAGTGAGCGACGCGGATGATGTCAGGGAAACCCATGCCATGGACAAGTGGTATGCGAAAGCGCAGCCCGCCGTGGTGGTATTCGCCGAAAGCACGCAGGACGTGTCAAAGTTGTTGGATTTCGCGCATCGCAACCGCATCCCCGTTACCACCCGCGGTGCCGGATATGGTTATGTGGGCGGCTGCGTTCCGGTTTTGGGCGGCGTGGCATTGTCGATGGCGCGCATGAACCGGATTCTCGAAATCAACACGGCCGACGGCGTGGCGGTTGTCGAACCGGGGGTGATCACCGCGGAGTTGCAGGGAGCAGTGCGGGAATGCGGTTGGGATTATCCTCCCGATCCCGCTTCGCTGAAAGAATGTTCGATCGGTGGAAACATCGCCACCAACGCCGGGGGACCGCGCTGTTTGAAATACGGAGTGACCCGCAATTACGTGCTCGGTTTGGAGGTCGTGCTTGCGAACGGGCAGGTGCTTGAATGCGGTGGACGGGTGCACAAGAACAAAACGGGGTTTGACCTGGTTTCGCTTTTCACCGGGTCCGAAGGCATGTTGGGTGTCGTGACCCGGGCCACCCTGCGGCTGATTCCCAAGCCGCGTTCGCGGGCGATGCTGGCTGCGGTGTTTCCGGAATTCGAACAAGCTGCCGCAGCGGTGCAGGAGATTTTTCAAAGCGGGCATTTGCCGTCGGCCTTGGAAATCACCGACTCGTTCACGCTGGCGGCCGCGCGCAAACGATTGGGCGATGCCATTTTACCCGAGGGCAACGCGCATTTGTTAGTGGAAGTTGACGGCGCGGAGGGTGCTGTGTTGTTGGAAATCGATGAACTGCGCGGCACGCTCTGGCAGATGGGGGCCACCTCGGTGACTGCGGCGATGGACGAGAAGGCATGTGACGGCTATTGGAAAATCCGCCGTGAATTCTCCTATTCGCTGCGCGATACCGGATTGACCAAGCTCAATGAAGACATCGTCGTGCCCCGCTCGCAACTCGTCGAACTCGTCCGTTTCGCAAGGAAACTGCAGCATGAGACCGGCCTGGTCATCGCTTGTTTCGGCCACGCCGGTGATGGCAACATCCACGCCAATATCATGGTCGAGCGCTATGATCTTTTGGAAAACCAGGAACGAGCCCACGCGGCGCTGAACATTTTGTTCAGCTGGGTGATGGCCCACGCTGGCGCGATCACTGGCGAACACGGAATTGGTCTCGCTAAAAAACCCTGGATCCAACAGGCACTGGGCGATGTTTCGTTGTCGGTGCATCGATCCATCAAACGCGCGATCGATCCGCACGGAATCCTCAATCCCGGGAAATGGCTGGATTAGTTCATGGACGGCAAGTCCAGGTTTGGTCGGATTTTCTGCCTGCCCGATCACAACTCAATTCACATTGTGAATCGTAAATGCGTCGAAAATTTTGAAATCGGCCGGATTCAGGGTGAAAACCTCACGTATCCCAGCCGATGCCCAAGTGGCGGCGATCAGCGTGTCGAGCAAGCGTTTTCTACCAAGACGGTGTTGCTCCAGCCAAAGCAGCCACAGCCTGTGCGCGGCGAACTCGGTGGAGATGATGGTCACTTCCTCCGCGTCGCTCCAGAATGCCGCCCATCCAAGGGCTTCTGCCATGGTCAGCGGGTTCTCAAAGCGTCTTGAATCGGTCACGACATGAACGAATTCAGCAAGAATCCCCGAGGTCACTGCCAAACGATGGCCTTCGAGTTGGAATTGGTCGATGCGATCCCGGACGTTGCCATGATCCGGGTGCTCCAGAATGGCGTATGCGACCAAGATGTTCGTATCAAGCCCGATCATGATCCACGATCCATGACTTCGTCCGCCCGGGAATCAAGCAGTTTGCGGGAAACAAGGATCTTGCCCACGCTGCGGGTGGCGGGCGGCTGGCGGAGTGTGGTTCGATGCTCGCCCGCGCTGAGCAAGGAATGTTCTAAGGTGTGTATCGCCTCCTGATTCAGCGAACGCTTGTTGCGCATCGCACTTTCCTTGAGCGTGCGGTGAAGTTCCGGCGGCACGTTCTTCAATGTGATTGTTATTCCAGCCATTGCTACACCATAACGGATGCGCTTTGGAAGTCAAATTCGTATTCGAGATAGCGCGCGCGATCCACTTGCCGCTGTTCCCGGGATCTTGTCAGGCAGTCGAAGAACTCGGGAACGGTCTGCAGGAAGAGAAAACGCAAGCCGGGCGGCAGGTATTTTCTAGCGAAACGTGCCTGCCGTCCGACTTGAAGAAGAGTCGGAAGAAAAAAGACTCTTACCAAAACCCGCCCTCTCTCAATAGTTTTCTCCTACCAAGAACGTGGCTTGATTCGAAGGAGAATCGAGACCATCATCTGCCGAAGGGTGCCGCTCGCAGAAATTGAAAATTTGGTATGTCAGCTTCCCGAATCCGACCGCGCCAAGCTCGCTGCGGGTCTGCTCGATTCCATGCCCGGAATTCTTGTCGAGGAGGATGATGGGCTGGCAGAAGCCCACAGACGCTCCGAGGAAATGGATCGTGATCCCTCCGTATGCCTCAATCACGTGGAGTTTCTCAAAGCGGTTGGACGTGAGGCATGAAAGTGATTTAGCACCGATCTGCAGCCCGTGATATCCGGCAGATTCTCGACCACTATGATAGCGAGGCTGGCCCCCAACTCGTAGATCGATTTTTCAGAGACTTGCTCGGCACAATTTTCAAAGCTCTTCGAACCCGGATGGCTTTCCACCGCTCAGTGAAATCACGCGGCGGGCCAATTTGACAGATTTCCCCTATCACTTCATTTATCAAGCGAAGCGCTGGGGCATCAAGATCCTGATAGTGAGGCATCAAAATTTGTTGTCTTGGAAGTTGTCACGATTGCCAATTTGGGTTGTAGATTACCCTCGTAGCCTTGGGAACAGGAAGAAATATTGACCACGGATTTCACAGATGGGCACGGATAAGAGAAGACATTGGATTTCGCTGTTGCATTCCTTCAATCTCATCCGTGACAATCCAATTGATCCGTGGTTAAAATTCTTTGGTTTTTCAAGAACAGAAGAGCTTCTGACCACGGATTTCACGGATAGGCATGGATAAGAGAAGACATTGGATTTCGCTGTTTCATTCCTTCAATCTCATCCGTGACAATCCAATTGATCCGTGGTTAAAATTCTTTGGTTTTTCAAGTAAAGAAGTGTTTTTGACCACGGATTTCACGGATGGGCACGGATAAGAGAAGACATTGGATTGCGCTGTTTCATTCCTTCAATCGCATCCGTGATAATCCGATTAATCCGTGGTTAAAATTCTTCGGTTTTTCAAGTAAAGAAGAGCTTCTGACCACGGATTTCACGGATGGGCACGGATAAGAGAAGACATTGGATTTCGCTGTTTCATTCCTTCAATCTCATCCGTGATAATCCGTTCCATCCGTGGTTAAAATTCTTCGGTTTTTCAAGTAAAGAAGTGTTTTTGACCACGGATTTCACGGGTTAGTGACCTTGATCCATGCCGTGATTTTCACGAGTCCTGATGCGGGGCTGTTTAAGTTGTGTGAAGGGCGGTTTCAGGTTGTTAGCGAATAAAAGTTAGATATGCAGAGGCGGGGATTCATCTAGTCTGGTTTTAGAACAAACTGACTATGAGTGACAAATACCACCGTCTCTGCGCGGTAAACCGTAAGGTAATAGCAAACATGAAGCAAGCCGGAAGAACCCAGATCGAGATCGCGCAGGCCACCGGGTTGAGCCAGGGGACGATTAGCAAAGAACTGTCGCGCAATCGAGGCCAACGCGGCTACCGACCCGCCCAGGCGCACCGACTCGCGACAGAACGCAAGATTCAGAA
>CAMAQB010000063.1 GCA_945860285.1 Akkermansia muciniphila
GGCACAATTTACGGAGTAGGTTTTTAATTGTGATGGTGAGCGGAATGGTTGTTTTTTTTGACCACTTGACTTACCAAATACGCTCGTCATCACAAATGTTTATTTTCCCACAATGGTGCTTTTTACCCACAGATTTTGCGGAAGAGGCATTCATCGAATTACACTGACTGCTAGGAATTTGCTTTTAGGGTTGATGTGCATGGGCGTGAAAATGAGAAGTTCGAAGAGCGGGGAAAAGGGGGTTGCGGGGGAAAAGGGGGGATTTGGGTAAAGCTGAAACGCTGAAAGCTGAAATGCTGAAATGCTGAAATGAGGAGAGTGCTCCAGAGGCCGATTTGGCGAAGTCTGGAGATTTCACGGTGATATTTATCCTCCGCTAGCGTAGCTTTCCAGACCGCTTTAACAAGATTTTTTTTGCAGCGATTTTTCGTATTGGGTAACAGGCGGTATGCCAGAGCCTCTCTCTCAGCTGGGTTCGAGAACCAAGACGCGACCGTCGTCCAAGAGGATTTCTGGTGCTTTCCCTAGCTCAGGACGCTGGGCGATTTGACAGGTGTGGTTGTGGGCTTTTGCGCGCCGATGACAGCAGGGGTTGACGACGTATCGCGATTGTGGGAGTTTGGCGGCGCATGATTGCCAGAATTCGCGGGAAAGTTTGGGAGGCGTATCCCAATCGTTTGATTCTCGACGTGCAGGGTGTGGGTTACGAAGTTCATGTTCCCCTCAGCACGTTCGATCAACTGCATCCCGTCGAGGGTGCTGTGGTGGAACTGCGCACCTATCTGCACATTCGCGAGGCGGCGCACACGCTGTATGGATTCGCCAGCGAGGAGGAGCGCGATGTTTTCCTGCTGTTGATCGATCGCGTCAGTGGCATCGGACCTGCCATCGCGATGTCGGTTCTGAGCGGCTTTTCGGTGGCTCGTTTCAAGACCGCGGTGGTCAATGCCGATGTCGCGGATCTTTCCCGGATCAAAGGATTGGGGAAAAAAACCGCCGAGCGGATTGTGTTGGAACTGAAGGACAAGGTCGGGGTCACCGAGACCTGGGTCTCTGCAGCGGGCGGTGGCATTTCCCATGCCGCGGCGGATGCCGAGATGGCCCTGATCGCACTCGGATACAAACAGGTCGAGGCCCGCAAGGCCGTGAAAAAAGTGTTAGAAGCAGAGCCAGCCGCTACTGTCGAGGAATTGATTCGCGGTGCCTTGCGCATGATGTGATGGATACCTCGAACCAACATCGTGCCTTGAGCATGGAGGCGATTCACGCGGCGATGCCGGACGGCGGACTGTTTGCCGGTGGGGCCTGGCGATGGTCGCCCGAGCCGCTGCTGTTGGAAAAAAAACTCTGGAGGGAACTCGAGGGGCTGGGTCACGTGCTGGCCGAATTCCAGCGGGCGAGCGATGCGATCTATCGCCGCAGCGCGAAAGGGAAATCGCCTGCCTGGATTACCGCGACGCTGGATCGAGGGAAGCCGGAATGGTTGGTGACCGAGCAGCGCCGGGGCGATCGTGCCGGAGAAATGCCCCGGGTGATCCGCCCGGACCTGCTGCTCACGGACACTGGATTTTCGCTCACGGAAATCGACAGCGTGCCCGGTGGCATCGGCATCACTGCATGGCTAGCGGCGCAGTACGATAAGGCGGGATTTTCGGTGCTCGGCGGTGGTCGCGGCATGCACGACGGTTTTTCCTCGGTGCTTCCTGAAGGTGGCGCTGTGGCGATCTCCGATGAATCCGCCGATTATCGTCCGGAAATGAAATGGCTGCTTGCCGAAATCGGTGGCGGTCGGGAACTGCTGCGTGCGGAACAACTGGATGCGCGCGAATCCCGTCCGCTCTATCGGTTTTTTGAATTGTTCGACTGGCAGTCGATCCCCGCGCTGCCGGCTTATGCAGGCGGTGGAGGAAAAATCACCGCGCCGCTCAAAGCGCATCTCGAGGAAAAAGCGTGGCTCGCCCTTTTTCATTTCCCCGGCTTGCGATCGCTGTGGCAAAAGGAGTTGCGCGCCGCCCATATCGAACGACTGATGCAGATCATTCCGCTCGGATGGCTGTTGCGCGATGTCGAACTCCCGCCGGAAGCCGCGTTGCCCGGCCTTGGAGTGAACTCATGGAATGAGGTCATGGAGTTCAGCCAAAAAGAGCGACGCCTGGTGCTGAAAATCTCCGGTTTCGACGAAACCGCCTGGGGCTCGCGCGGCGTTTTCGTCGGTCATGACCTGTCGTCCAACGAATGGCGCGAAAAACTACAGCATGCCCTCGACGACTCGCAGCACTGCTGGATGATGCAATCGTTCCGCGAGGCGAAAATCATCGATCACCCGGTCTATCAGGAGGACGGCTCGGTGCAGTCGATGCCCGGGCGGGTGCGGCTTTGCCTTTATTATTTCACCGACGTTTCCGGCCACACGAAACTCGGCGGCTGTCTGGCGACGATCGTTCCGCTCGACAAAAAGAAAATCCACGGCATGAGCGATGGAGTGCTGACGGTGGTGGGGCAGGCATGAAATCGGCAGCTGTTCAAAAAAACATGTTCACGTGAACATTTTTCTTGCGCAACGGGGCGAACATTCGTAATCTCGGTCGCCAAGTTATGAAAACCAATGCACAAGAAACGACGATGGAGGGGGCGGTCGGCACGGATCGCGCTCCTGAATATGCTATATACAAACCCAACAACCGCGGCAACGGCGGAGTGATCCGCTTCGGCTTCAACCGGGTGAAATCCTGTATTTTTGTCGATGCGGCGGCGCAGAGTGGGGAAAAGCAGTTTGACTGGGATCAAAAGATCATCATGAAGTGGGGACTCACCGACATCGGCGCGGTCCTGGCCACCCTGCAAGGGCGGCAGGATCAGAGCAAGCTCTTTCATCAGACCGAAAAAGCCAGCAGTTCGTTTGAATTGATCCGCCGCGATGATCCGGAGCGCGCTCCATATATGATGAGCCTCGGTCGTCAGGATTCGAGCGACAAGTCACTGCGAAAAGTGGCCATTCCGCTCACCCACGCCGAAGCCGAAATTTTGCTTGTCGCCCTGCAAAAAGCGACGGAGCGGATTCTGGCCTGGTAGGGCGCGGCACGCACGTCCGGCGCTTTAACCTAACAACTTCTTGAACTCCTCGTACGCCTGCGCCCAACTGTCCGCATCAGCTGGCGAGTAGACCTTGAATTCAAACGAGTTCTTGATCAAGGTCCGCGCGCTTTCCATGTCCGCAACATGGCCGGTGGCAATCATTTGCATGGCGATGTTGCCACAGGATGTGGCTTCGACGGGTCCGGCGACAACTTCGATGCCGAGCGCGTTTGCCGTGGCCTGGGTCAGGTGGGCGTTTTGAATGCCGCCGCCGCCGACGTGGAGGCGCGCGAACGAGTGTCCGGTGAGCGCCTTGATTTTGTAGTAGGTAACACGGTATTTCAGGGCGATGGAATCGGTGGCAATGCGCAGGATTCGTCCTTTGACATTCGGCACGATTTGACCGGTGTTGCGGCAATACTGCTGGATTTTTTCCGGCATGTCGCCGGGAGAAGAAAAGCTGGGGTGGTCGGGATCGATGAAGGCGGTGAACGCCGGTGCTTCGATGGCGAGTTCGGCAAGGGCGGCGTAGTCGAGGTCTTCGCCATCGATCGCCCACTGGCGTTTGCATTCCTGAATGAGCCACAGCCCGGAAATGTTTTTGAGAAATCGAATGGTGCCGGTGTGGCCGATTTCATTACAAAATCCTGCGTGAAATGCCGCATCGGAAGTGATCGGCGCGGGGGCTTCGAGGCCCATGATCGACCATGTGCCGGAGGAGAGCCAGAGGTTGTCTCCCTGCGACATCGGAATTCCCGCCACGGCGGAGGCGGTGTCGTGGCTCGCGGACGCGATGAGCGGAATGTTTTCCTTGCCAATGTAGTCGGCCACTTCGGCGCGCAGGGGACCGAGAATTGTTCCGGGTGCGACCACCTTTCCGAAAATTTTTCGCGGCAACTCAAGCGCGTCAATCAGCGGCCAGGCCCAGTCGTCGGTGCGCGGATTGAAAAGTTGCGAGGTCGAGGCGAGAGTGCGTTCGTTGGCAATCACACCGGTGAGCCAGTAAGCGAGCAGGTCGGGGATGAAAAGCAAATGCTCCGCCTGAAGCAGTGAAGGGGATTGGCGGATTTGCTCGGCTAACAAATGCAGCGAGCTGTTGTAAAAATTCGTGCGCAGGCCGGTGTGTTGGTAGATTTCCGCTTCCGGCATGCGTGCGTGCATCTTTTCCGCCATTCCTTCAAAGCGGCTGTCGCGGTACTGATGCGGCATGTCGAGCAGGCGTCCGTCGCGGTCGAGCAAGCCAAAATCGCATCCCCAGGTGTCGATGCCGATCGAACAAATGCGGTCGCCGTAGGTTGCCACGGCTTTTCTCAGCCCTTCGACGATGTCGCGATACAGCCCGATGATGTTCCAGTAGGAGCCGCCGGGAAGTTCCGTGCCGGGGTTGTTGAAGCGGTGGACTTCCTCGAGGTAGAGAATGGAAAAGTCCGTTTTGGCGGCAATGATGCGCCCCGATCCGGCGCCAAGGTCAATGGAGAGGAATACTTTTTTTGGCATGGCTTGAAAAAAAATGTCAATTCATCCGCTACTCGCTCGTGCCAATATCAGGCGGCATCCTCGCTGTTGTCGGGCCGGCGTTTTTTGATGGTCGGCGGTTTTTCCCCGGTGACAGCCTGGCGGGTGATCGTGACCATTTCCACATCGCTGCGCGAGGGGATTTCATACATGATGTCGAGCATGATCCGCTCAAAGATCGATCGCAGCGCACGGGCGCCGGTGCCGCGTTTGATCGCCTCTTCGGCAAAGGCCTTGAGAGCATCGCGGGTGACATTCAACTTCACGTTGTTCATCGACAGTTGTTTGGCATATTGTTTGCAAAGCGCGTTTTTCGGTTCGGTGAGAATGCTGACAAGTTCTTCTTCGCTGAGCTTGCGCAGAGACGAAATGACCGGAAGCCTGCCGATGAATTCGGGGATCAGACCGAAGTGCAGAAGATCTTCGGGCAGGGTGAACTCGAGCACGTCCTTCTCGGGGTCGAGGATGTCGGCGCTGGTTTCGCCCGAATGAAATCCAAGGGTGTTTTTGCCGAGTCGGCGACGGATGCGATCCTCCAAGCCGACAAAAGCGCCGCCGCAGATGAAGAGGATTTTTTCGGTATTGACCTGGATGTATTCCTGCTGCGGATGTTTGCGTCCGCCCTGCGGTGGAACGTTGCAAATCGTTCCCTCCAGAATCTTCAGCAAGGCCTGCTGCACTCCTTCTCCGGAAACATCGCGGGTGATCGAGACGTTCTCGGTCTTGCGGCCGATCTTGTCGATCTCGTCCACGTAAATGATGCCGCGCTCGGCTTTGGCGACATCGAAATCAGCCGCCTGCAACAAACGCAGAATGATGTTCTCCACATCCTCGCCCACATAACCCGCCTCGGTGAGGGTGGTGGCATCGACAATGCAAAATGGCACGTCGAGAATCCGCGCCAAGGTCCGCGCCAGCAAGGTTTTCCCGGATCCCGTGGGGCCGAGCAGCAGCACATTCGACTTTTCGATTTCCACTCCTCCGTATTCCTTTGATGCGTTGGCGGCAACCTGGTTCAGGCGCTGGTAATGATTGTAGACAGCCACGGACAGAACTTTCTTGGCGTGGTCCTGGCCGACGACATGAAAGTCGAGTTTGGCACGGATTTCCGGAGGAGTCGGCAAGCTGGCCCGCTTGCCCTTGCCCGCTGCCGATTTTTGAGGATCAACTGCGCGCAGTTCCTTGTCGAGAATCGACACGCACAATTCCACGCACTCATTGCAGATATAAACACCGGGTCCGGCAATGAGCTTTTTCACTTCCGAATGGCCTTTGCCACAGAAGGAACACATGGATAAATTGGAAGAGCGCGCCACGGGTCAATTTAGTTGTTGCGTGAAATCTAGTTGTTGAGTGAGTCCTCTACAAGTTGAATTCATGGCATAAAATTCATACCAGGATTTTTGTCAAAGCGAACCACCGGCAAAACGCGCGGCATACTTGGCCAAAAGATCGGCCTCCAGATTGACCATGTCACCCGCTTTTGCCTGTTGCAGGTTGGTATGCGCGAAGGTATGTGGCGTGATCCAGAACACTGCGGAGTCGGCGTGCAACTCTGCGATCGTCAGCGATATGCCGTCAATCGCGATCGATCCCTTGTCGATGCAGAATTTTTGAACTCCCTGCGGCAGCAAGACTTCGAGCCGGTGGTCCTGTCCGTGCGGAGCGAGATCGCGAATCACCCCGGTGTCATCGATGTGTCCCTGCACAAAATGTCCACCGAGCCGGGCGCTGGCCAGCATGGCCCGCTCCAGATTGACGAGGCTGCCATCGTGCGATTTTCCTAACGAGGTGACGCGCAGTGTCTGGGAAAGCAGGTCAAAGAACACTGCGTCAGCTGAAATTTCCGCCACTGTCAGGCAACAGCCGTTCACCGCCACCGAGTCCCCCGCCTTGAGTTCTTCGGCAAAGGGAATGACCAGACCCAGCCGCGCCTGATCGCCGATGGCTTCGAGGGACTTGACCCGCCCTGTCGCTTCGATTAGTCCTGTGAACATTGCCGTTCAGTGATCTGGTGTTGCCGGTGTTGTGGCGGTGTGAGCACTCCCGCCGAAGAGATGAAGGGCTTCCTTTCCAGGCAGCAATTTCATCGCGCCGATGGTGATCAGCGTCGGCAGCAGGGCACCGAGGAGAAGTTTGAGAGGCGATATGCCTTCGCCGAAAAACCGGCTCAGGATCGACTGCCCCGCCGGGTTGGGGGCATTGGCGATGACCGTCAGTCCGCCACCGGTCACGGCTCCCGCCAGTACGCTGTATTTCAAGACCGGCGACAAATTTTCCACCTGGCTGGCAAGGAAGGTTATCGCGGCATTGTCGTTGAAACCTGTTAGAATGGTCGAACCGAGATAGAGCGGCCACTCCGTCAGCGAGGTGATGACAGGTCCGAGCCACCAGCCCTGCAAGCCGCCGTGAATGACAAGCGCGCCGAGGAAAAACGCCACCATCAGCGGGTTGCGCAAGTCGATCGGGTTTTGGTGATGGCGGGTCGCTCGGTTGAATGCCAGGAAAAAAAGGAAGCCGCCGAGGAAGAGCGGAGGGTAATGGGAGAAAACCACCGTCCATGCCATGAAGACAATGTGCGAGAGGGTGACCTGCAGCGGGATCGGCGATTCGCGCTGCGACCAGTCCGCCAGGCCATCGCCATCCTGGTCGGGCAACTGCTCGGCCATGCGCGAAAGCTCTTTGCGAAAGATCAGAAAATAACACAGCGTCGAAACGATGATCGCGAGCATCGCTTTGTCGCCGAACAACATAAACATGTCAGGAGTCGTCAACTGCCATTTTTGCGCGACCATCAGCACCGGGGGGGCTGCGAAGTTTGTCAGCACGCCGCCGATCGAGATGTTCACGAACAGCAGCCCGAGTGTGGCGTAGGCAAACAGCGCAGAGGGTTTCAGAGGGTAAAATTTTCGCGCCAGCAGCAGCGCGGCGATGGTCATCGCACCCGGTTCCGTGATCAGCGAGCCGAGCAAGGGGGCGATGACCAGGATCGAAAGCCACCAGGCGGCCGGGCTTTCGCGGCCGACGCGGGCCACGAAGCGCAGGCAGGTCTCTGCGAAGCGCAGGATCGGACGGGTCGAGGCGATGGCCATGATCACGAACACAAACAGCGGCTCGGTAAAGGTCACGCCCATGATGTAACTTTTCATTTCGTCGATGCCCACGCAGCAAATCATCGCAACCATCAATGCGACCACCCAGATTCCGAAAATTGCCTCCACTTCGCCAAGAAAATGAAGCATCGTCGCTTTGAACGACACCATTTTTTGTTCCTCCGGAATTTCGTGGTGTTCATGCGCCTTTTCCCTGATTTTTTCATCGTGCGCTTCCTGGACCTTGTGGGCAATCTTCGTGATCGGCACGGCGGCGAAGGTATGAAGAATCGCGAGAAGGAAAATGACCGATGCCACCACCAGGAACGGTTCCTGTTGTGCCCGGAAGGAGATTTTCGCCCCGACATCGTGGATGTTCCGCTCCAACTCCCATTGGGGGAACTTTTCCACCTTCTCAAGAAACCGCGCCTGCGCCGTCGGCTCCGAAGCCTGAAGCACGGTGGGAACCAGAAACAAAAAAAACGCAACAATGCATGCAAGCCGACTCATGGATGCGCGAATGTAAAATCGACCGATGCAAAATAGCAAGGCGATTGTGTTTTGCGGCCCGTGTCTCGTGTGCTACGCTTCCGCCGCATGAAAATCGTCCGGGCATGGTTAGGAACTGTCGTTTGCTCGCTCGTGGTTTCGTGCGGAATGTTCGACAAAAAGACCGCCGAAGAGGAGAAGCCTTTTGGCGAAACCGGCATTCCCAAGCAACTTCGTGCGAACCCGGAAGTGGACGCGGCTCCCGGAGCGGGTCAGGGAATCGCGGCCGCTGAGATCTCGGTGGCGCTTGCGAATCACCCGAGTCAGGACAACATCGTCTGGACCGATCCCGACAACATGGACGCCAACATCCCCGAGTTGCAGAAATTGCTCGCAGCACCCAAGCGCGACATCTGGCAGAAAAGCGAGTCCGAGGCAAAACGCATCGCCATTCGCGAGGGCAAGTGCGTGTTGATCTGGTTCACCGACTCCGTTCGCAGCCCCGTGTGCAAAACCCTGAGCGAGGAATTGTTCGGCAAACATGAATTCGGCGAGTGGGCCAAGGAACATCTGGTGCGTTTGATCGTGGATCAAAGCGCGTTGATGGCGCGTGGGGAAAAATATGATTCAGAGGTTGTCACCCAGGAATATGTCGAGCAGATGAAAAAGCGCTACAAGGCACTGGGCACACCGACCGTGATCATGCTTTCGCCCAAAGGGGAGATCCTGGCGAAGTACCGCGGATTCAAAAAGGGCCAGGGCGAATTTTTCTGGGGCCAGATCAAGTATTCCGCCGGAGTGGGCGAAAGCGAGTATCAAGCCTGGTTGCAGAAGTTGGAGAAACAAGGATACCGCCACTGGACCGATAAACAAAACCGCAGGGTTGTCGCCCGCTTGGTGTCCTACAACAAAGGAACGCTGGTAATGGTCGAGCCCGACGGCAATCGCTGTCGCACCGACGAAGGGAAATTGTCCGATCAGGATCGCGACTGGATCAAGGCGGAAAAGACAAAACGCGGCATTGAGTAGAACCGCATTTGGCGGTAGCAATGGCCAACAGGCAACTCATTTCAACCGCAGGCTGACCGGGCAGTGGTCCGAGCCGTGAATCTGCGGCAGGATTTGTGCATCGGCAATGCGAGTGCGGATTTCCGTGGAGATCAGGAAATAATCCAGACGCCAGCCGATGTTCCGTTCACGCGCGCCAGCTCGATATGACCACCAGGAGTAGGCATCTTTTTGATCGGGATACAAGTGGCGAAAAGTATCAGTGAATCCCGCCGACAGCATGTTGGCAAACCCCGAGCGTTCTTCATCGGAGAAGCCCGCATTCCTGCGATTTTCCCTGGGTCGCGCGAGGTCGATTTCCTGGTGGGAAACATTGAGGTCGCCGCAGCAGATCACGGGTTTGCATTTTTCCTCTTCAAGCGATTTGAGGTAGGCGAGAAAATCCGCATCCCATTGCATGCGGTAGGTGAGTCGGCGCAGCTCGTCCTGCGCGTTCGGCGTGTATACCGTGACCAGGGAAAAATCCTCGTATTCGGCCGTGATCACCCGGCCCTCGCCGTCATGATGTTCTTGGCGGATGCCGTATTCGACAGAAAGCGGCGGAGTTTTCGTGAAAATCGCCGTGCCGGAGTAACCGGGCTTTTGGGCCGAGTTCCAGTAGCGGTGGTAGCTGCCGAATTCTAGAGGCAGGTCAACCTGCTCGGCGCGGGCTTTGGTTTCCTGCAGGCACAGAATGTCGGGATTCGCAGTGCTGACGAAATCCGCCATGCCTTTGTTCAAGGCGGCGCGGATGCCGTTGACATTCCAGGAAACGAGCTGCATGGCGGTGTTAACTAAGTCGCTTCATCACAGCTTCCGACAGCGCGCGTCCGTCGGCACGTCCATTCACCAGTTCCTGCAACACTTTCATCGTGCGCCCCATGTCCGCTTTGCTGGTGGCACCGGTTGTCGCGATGGCCTGGTCGAGCAGCGCTTGGATTTCTTCCGCACTCAATGCGGCGGGAAGGAATTTTTGCAGGATTGCCATCTCGTTTTTTTCCGTCTCGGCCAGCTCGGCGCGACCGGCTTTTTCAAACTGCTCGATTGAATCCTGACGTTGTTTGATTTGTTTGCGCACGATCGCCAGGCATTCGGCATCTTCGAGCGGGGTGTTGAGTCCGCCTTTTTCGATCGATGCATTGGTGAGCGCTGTTTTCAAGGCCCGCAACGTGTTCAGTGCCAGGGCATCCTTGGCGCGCATCGCGTTTTTGATGTCCTCCGAGAGTGATTCCACAAATGTGCTCATGCCATTAGCTAATTTGCTATGGCCGATTGGGGAAGCAAAAAAATCTTCGCGCAGGGGGAATTCGCGCTTGTGCGGATTTTGGCGATAAAAAGTGATGGTACACGGGGACGGGATCGAACCGCCGACCGACCGGGTGTAAACCGGTTGCTCTACCGCTGAGCTACCCGTGCATGGGGTGGGGCTTGATTCTAGCGACTCGCCGGCATCTGGCAAGCGGAGAATTGTGATTTTTTGGCCCAAGTGGCAACATGACTCGGAGATCGCGGCCGGAAGTTCGCTGCCGGGCTTTGGCAGGGGTGTGATGAAAATACGTGGCTCCGGGAGTGGAAAAAATGGTAGCCTGCCGTGCGGTTTTTCATGCGCGATGGCTTTTGTCTGAAGATGCGAGCCGCGATGGCTCAGGTCAGGATGTCTTTGATCACATGACCATGCACGTCGGTAAGGCGGCGCTCGGTGCCGTTGTGGTAGTAGCTGAGACTCTCATGGTTAAGGCCGAGGATGTCGAGAATCGTGGCATGAAAGTCGTAAACCGTGACCGGGTTCTCGACGGCCTTGTAGCCGAATTCATCGGTCGCACCATAACTGAAGCCATGTTTCACTCCGGCTCCCGCGAGCCAGGCGGTGAAACCGCTCGGATTGTGGTCGCGACCGCTCGCGCCCTTTTGAAATGTGGGCATGCGGCCGAATTCGGTGCACCAGATGACGAGAGTGTCGTCGAGCAGTCCGCGCTGTTTGAGATCGGTGAGCAAAGCAGCGGTCGGCTGGTCCATGACTTCGCCGTGTTTGGTGTATTGCTCCTGAAGCGCGCGGTGTCCGTCCCAATTGCTCACGCCTTCGCCGCCCGTTTGATAGGCACCGTTGAAAAGCTGGACGAAGCGCACGCCCTTTTCGACAAGTCGGCGGGCAAGGATGCAATTGCGCGCATAGGCCGCTTTGAGATCTTTCACCGGGTTGCCTGCCTGGTCGGCGCCATACATTTTCAAAATATGCGCGGGCTCGGAGGATATGTCGGCAACCTCCGGCACGGAAAGTTGCATGCGCGCGGCAAGTTCATAACTGGAGATGCGCGCGGCGAGTTCGCTGTCGCCGGGGAAACGCTCCAGATGATGGCGGTTCAGCGTGCCGATGAACGCGCGCGTGGCGGTGTCGGTCGCTGGCGAAAAGGCGGAGGGGCGCGCGAGATTGCGCAGAGGAGCCGATGCATTGAAGTCGGTGCCTTGAAAAGCGGCCGGGAGAAATCCGGAACCCCAGAAATTTCCCGCAGACTGTGGAGCGCCGCGCGGATCGGGGATGGCGACATACGCCGGCAGCGTGTCGTTTTCGCTGCCCAGGGCATAGGTTGTCCATGCACCCATGCTGGGGAAACCATCGAGCGTGAAACCTGTGCCCATGAAGTTTTCGCCAGGTCCGTGGGTGTTGGTTTTTCCCGTCAGCGAATGAATGAAGCACATTTCGTCGGCGAGCGCACCGAGATGGGGCACGAGGTCGGAAACCATCTTGCCGCTTTGCCCGCGTGGTCGGAATTCCCAAGGGCTTCTGCTTAAATTTCCCTGCGCTCCCTGAAAGGTCAGCAAGCCCTCGGCTCCGGGCATCGGCTGGCCGTGGCGTTTGATGAGTTCGGGTTTGTAATCAAAGGTGTCCAACTGGCTCACGCCGCCGGAGCAGAAAATCATGAGCACGCGTTTTGCGCGCGCGGGAAAGTGGCTGGGTCGTTGTGCGTTGGGGTTGGCGGGGTTGATCTCCGGGCGGATTGGCACGGCTGCGTGCGCGCGTTCCTGTCCTAGCAAGTGCGCGAGCGCGATTCCGCCGATCCCGGTGGCCGTGTGGGCGAGAAAATTGCGGCGGTTGAGGAAGGGATGCATGGCGCGGTTGTTAGAAAATGAACAGGAACTCGCTGGTGTTGTAGAGAGCGCGTGCGAAGGATTGCAGTCCGTGTTCGCGAATCATCGCGGCGGAATGGTCGCGCTCGAAGGCATCTGGCGGGCGGGCATAAAACAAGCGGAAGGCCAGTCCAGCCTGCGCTTCCGGTTGATCGCCCGCCTCGGCCCGCAGGCGTTTGGCAAGGATGTCGGCCTGCTGGAGCACGAAGGTGCTGTTGAATAAATTGAGAGCCTGCAGCGGCGTATTCGAGCGGCTGCGTCTCGGGATGACCGAGCCGCCATCGGGACAGTCGAGCGAACTGAACACACTGTCCGATGTCTGCCGAATACGGAATTGATAGACCATGCGGCGAAACTCGGCGGGGGTGTATTTCTCCTTCGGGAAATAGTGCATCACGTTTTCGTTCACCACATCCATGAGGTAGAAACCGGGGCCGCCCATTTTCAAATCCAGCGCGCCCGAAACCTCAAGCATGCTGTCGCGAATCGCCTCTGCCTCGAGTCGGCGCGGTGTGTAGCGCCAGAGCAGGAGACCATCGGCATCCACCTTCGCGGCATCGGCCCGCGGAGCGGAGGATTGCTGAAATGCCGCCGAAAGCAGAATCAGCCGTTGCATGTGCTTGATCGACCAACCGCTTTTCACGAATTCATCCGCCAGCCAATCGAGCAGCTCGGGATGTGTCGGACGGCTGCCATTCGCGCCGAAGTCGCTCGGCGTATCGACGATGCCGTGGCCGAAAGTATAGTGCCACAGCCGATTCACGAGCACGCGTGCGGTCAGCGGGTTTTGCGGGCTCGCAATCCACTCCGCAAGTTTCACCCGCCGCCGCTGTTCCGGCTCATCGGCGGATAGACCGAGTGTGTCGAAAAGCGATAGGGTATCCGGTGCGACGACCTCGCGCTGTTGCAGCGGATCGCCGCGATAGAGCCGGTGCGTTTTTCCCGGCTGGGAAAAGGTGCCCGCCCAGCCTTTTGTGCCGTCCAATGCTGCGGCGAGGCGCGATTTCAAGTTCTCCATTTCGCTCAGCAGCTTGCGCGCCGCCTCGGCAGCGGGCGGTGATAGCTGCGCAAGAAACGCGTTGGGATCGGTGTTGCCCTGGAAGGGCTGGCGGTCGTCCGAACTTGCGATTGTCTTCCATTGCCCCTGCGCCGACAACGTTTCGATTTGATACTGCGTCGCCACCCGGTCGGTGAACTTGCCCTCGCGGTCGCGACTCCAAACGATCCGGGTGATGCGTGACATCTCTGGAAAATCAATCCGCACCCAGCCCTGGCCCGCTGTATTGGAAATCCAACTGCGGTCGTTCCCCGTCCTGGCATCGTTGATGTGCTCCAATTTGTGAATCGCAAATCCCGGCAGGGTGCCCGATGCGTCCTGCTTACCCGTCAGCGCCACATTGTGTCCGGCTTCGTCGTAAATTTCCAGTTCGTCCAGACAGGGTTCCGCGGAGTTCGTCGCGAGAACGGTGAACCTCACCGCCACCGCTTCCACGGCAGCGAATGTCTCTTCGTTGAGCTTCGCATTCACTGGCACACGGAGCTTTCCGCCCACACCCGCGAGCGCCGCTTTTTTGCGAAAGGATTCCAGCTCCCCATTCTTCGCCGTTATCTCCGCATCAAGCACGGCGAGTTCCTTCGCCGCGTCTGGTTTTCGCAGCGGACGCTCGCCATGCGTCACCCCTGCAAATACGGCCTGCATCGAGTAATAATCCTTCTGCAATATCGGGTCGAACTTGTGATTGTGGCAGCGTGCGCAGCCCATCGTAAGGCCGAGAAATGCCGTGCCTGTCGTGTTGACCATGTCGGCGAGTTCGTCCTGCCGCAGCATTTCGTTGAGCATTTTGTCATCGCCCCTGACAACATCGTAAGCCCCGGCCACCAGAAAGCCAGTCGCCGCATCCGCACCGAGCGCATCGCCCGCAATCTGTTCCTTGATGAAGTTGTCGTAGGGTTTGTCGCTGTTCAGCGACTCGACGAGATAGTCGCGATAGTGGAATGCCGTCTTGCGCTCGCGATTGGTCTCGAAACCGTTCGTGTCCGCGTAGCGCACCACATCCATCCAGTGCCGGGCCCAGCGTTCGCCGTAGCGGGGGCTTGCCAGCACCCGGTCGACGAGCCGCGGATAGGCATCGGGCCGCGCGTCATTGAGAAAACCCGCAACCTCCTGTGGCGTCGGCGGCATTCCGTGCATCACGAGATACAGACGGCGAATCAGCGTCGCTTTTTCGGCAGCGGGCGACATCGTCAAACCCTTGTCCTTCAGCTTTCCGAGCACGAAGTCATCGATTCCCTTTCCTTGCTGACGCTTCACGGGCTGGAACGACCAATGATTTGTCTTGGGCTTCAGTTCCGCGCGCGCTTCCTCGGCACCCGGCAACTTCGCGCCTTCATCAATCCATGCGCGCAGCGTGGCCAGCTGCTCCGCACCGAGCTGCTGCCCTTCCGGCGGCATGACCTCTTTTTCGTTTTGCGAAGTCACCTTCCGCATGAGGTGACTCTCCGCGCTCGACCCGGGCACAAAGAGCGGTTCGCCCGATTCCCCGCCGCGCATTATGCCCACCGCCGAATCCAGACGCAGTTTGCTCTTCTGCTTGTCCTCGCCGTGACAGTCGAAACAGTGTTCCTCAAAAATCGGCCGCACCTCGCGCGCAAAGTCCACGGGTGCAGCGCCGACGGTTATAGCACACAGAAACGTCAGTCCGATGAAGTTGGCGCAACAATAACGGTTACGGGAAAGGCTGAAATGCGGAAAAGCGGCATGCGCCGCAATAGCCGTGTGGGCGAGTTTGGTCGAAGTTTTTTTGCTCACGTTCACCAATCGGCAGACTAATTTTTCCATGCGTTCGGTCAAGAAGTAATTACCGGTGACCGCGCGGATCGGCAAGTGGGCTTTCAGAGGTCGTAGCAGCGTATGGCATTATTAGTCAGGATGTTTTCCTGCTCGGCTTTGCTGAGCGAAGCAACAAATGAACGCATCATGGTGGCCCATTGCTGGTAGGAATTCAGTCGCAGCAAACAGACGGGCCAGTCGGTTCCGAACATGAGGCGCTGTGGTCCAAAAATGGCCAGTGTTTCCTCAAAGTAGGCCCGCAGCGTTTCGTCATCGAGCAGCGGATCGCGGACTTCCGTGGCCATACCGGAAATTTTCACGCCGATGACCTGATCGCGTTTTGCCAGTTCAATCATGCCTTTTTTCCACTCGGCACTGATGCGACCGTTGTGGATTTCCGGCTTGGCGATGTGGTCAATGATGATCGGCAACTGCGGGTGTCGGTCGATCATCGCCAGCGACGCGGGGATTTGACGTTCGAAAATCAGCAGATCGTAGCGCAGATGGGTATGGGCCAGCACGGCAAGGCCGCGGTGAAAATCCGCGTGGGCGAAGTATTCGTCCGGTTCCTCCTGCAACACATGCCGCAGGCCTTTCAATTTCGGTTCGTGCTGCCAGACGTCGAGCAGGTCGTAGATCGTTTCATCGATCAAGGGCAGCCAGCCCACCACGCCGCGGATGAGCGGCGATTGCCCGGCGAGATCAAGCAACCACAGGGTCTCCTCGATCGTTTGACGCGCCTGCACGACAACGGTGCCGCTGACTCCCGCTTTGGTGGTGACATCGCGCAATTCCGCCAACAGATGATTTTTTTCCAGCGGGCTGCCCGGAGGTATCCATGGGTATTCTTCTTTCGAGTATCTCCAGAGGTGGTGATGGGAATCGATCATGCGGTTGTTTTTTTGTTAGAAATTTCCGAACAAATCCATTTGCGGCGGATTTGGGTCAGGCATGCTCTCCGGCGTGCGGGTGTTTTTCGCCTTCGGCCCCTCTTTGCGAGCTTCAGGGCGGGTCGAGTGCAGTTCCAGATGGCTGAGGATCGCCTTGGCCCGATCGATGACTGTCTGCGGCAGCCCCGCGAGTCGGGCGACCTGGATGCCGTAGGATTTGTCCGCGCAACCGGGAAGGATTTTGCGCAGGAAGATGATCTCGTCGTTCCACTCGCGCACCGCGACGTTGAAGTTGGCGACAGCCGGACGCGTGTTCACAAGATCGGTCAACTCATGGTAGTGGGTGGCGAAAAGCGTGCGACATTTCGTTAGGTCGTGCAGATGCTCCGCCACCGCCCAAGCGATGGACAGGCCGTCGAAGGTGGCAGTACCGCGGCCGATCTCATCGAGAATGACCAGCGATTTTTCGCTGGCGTTGTTCAAAATCAATGCGGTCTCGTTCATTTCCACCATGAAGGTCGATTGCCCGCGCGAGATGTCGTCGGAGGCACCAACCCGGCAGAAAATCCGGTCGACCAGTCCAATGGTGGCTTGTTCGGCGGGCACGAAAGCACCGATCTGCGCCATCAGGGTGATCAGCGCGACCTGGCGGATGTAGGTGGATTTTCCCGCCATGTTGGGTCCGGTGATCAGATGCAGCAGCGAGTCCTGCGGGTCCATGGCGGTGTCGTTCGGCACGAAGGTTTCGCCGGTCATGGTTTGTTCCAGAACCGGATGGCGGCCGTTGGTGATGTGCAGGGCGTGCGACTCTTCGAGCCGCGGGCGCACGTGGCGGAACCGTTGTGCGGTTTCGGCGAGCGAGCACAGCGCATCGAGCTGCGCCACGGCGGCGGCGGTTTGCTGCAGGGCGTCGAGATGGGTGCCGACGTGGGAACGCAATTGCAGGAACAATTCGTATTCCATTTGTTTCGAGCGCTCCTCCGACCCGAGAACCTTGTTTTCCATCTCCTTGAGGGCGGGGGTGATGTAGCGTTCCGCATTCGCCAGGGTTTGCTTGCGCGTGTAGTCGTCGGGAACCTTTGCGAGTTTTGACGTGGTGATTTCGATGAAGTAGCCGAAGACGTTGTTGAACTTGATTTTCAGCGTATCGATTCCCGTGCGAATGCGTTCGGATTCCTGCAATCGGGCGATCCAGCCCTTGCCATCGCGGGAGATCGACCGCAGCTCGTCGAGTTCGGCGGAATGCCCGTCGCGGATCAGCCCGCCCTCTTTCAATGTCGCCGGTGGTTCCTCGGCGAGTGCCAACGATATCAATGCGGTGAGTTCGTGGAAATCATGCAATTTTTCCGTGATGAGCCGCTTCTGCTCATCCGCCAGGTGCAGTGCCTCGAGGTCTTCCTTGAGCGGCGGGATTTGTTCCAATGATACCGCGAGCGACTGAAGATCGCGGGCGTTGCCGGCGCCCTGGGCGAGTCGGCTGGTGGTGCGTTCGATGTCGCGAATGCCGCGCATCGCATCGCGGCATTTCGACAGGATGAATGGTTCCGCGATCAGGGCGGCGATGAAATCCTGACGCTGGTGCAACAGAGCGATGTTTCTCGATGGATGCAAAATCCACTCACGCAGCAGCCGGGCACCCATGGGAGTATGAGTGCGGTCCATGACTCCCAACAAGGTGTGTTCCCGGCCCGCACGGGCATCGATCAGATCAAGGTTCCGCTGTGAAGCGGAGTCGATCAACATGATGTCCAACGATTCCCTCACGCGCATGGATCGCAGATGCGTGCAGTTGCGGCGCAGTTGGTGAATCAGATAGTGCAGGGCCGCACCCGCCGCGCCCACGGCGGCGCTGAGGGCCGAACAGCCGAAGCCATCGAGCGACTGCACGGCGAAATGATCCAGCAACAGCGGCATTGCCTGACCGGGGATGAAGGTGTATCCATCATAGGCCAGGGCATTTGTCAGGGAGCCGAAAACCGCCGTTTGATCCTCGGGGATCAACAGCTCCGCAGGACTCAGCCGGTCCAGCTCGTCGTGAAGCTGGCCGATGTCTTCATATTCACCGACGGTGAATTCACCCGTCGAGTGATCAATGCATGCCAGCCCCAGTTTTTTGCCCTGCTGGAAAACCGCAGCTAGATAGTTCGGACGTTGGTTGTCGAGCAGGTTCAAATCATCGATCGAGCCCGCCGTGAGGATGCGTGCGATTTCGCGCTCGACCAGTTTCCCCGGTTTCGGTTCCGAAGTTTGCTCGGCGATGGCAACCCGTTTGCCAGCCTTCAAAAGTCTTGCGATGTAGGATTCCGCCGCATGCCAGGGGATGCCGCACATCGGGATCAGCTGGCGTTTGGTGAGCGCGACGTTGAGAATGGGAGCCGCGGTTTTCGCATCCTCGAAAAACATTTCGTAGAAATCGCCCAGACGGTAAAGCAGGATGATGTCAGCGGGCAGAGATCGCCGCATGGCCTGGTATTGGGCCATCATCGGTGTCAGTTCACTGCCGCTCATGCACGGAGGTTTTAGGAAATGATTTGGCTGATGGGAATCACAAAGGTCGTTTTGACGCGCTTTTTGGCGTTTGTGGTTTTGCCATCGTCACACTTGTCAAATCGCAACATAGCTGTAAAGTGCCCTTTTTGCGGATGGGCGATTTGAAAACAACGTTGAAGTTGAATGACCGGGCGGTGCGCCTGCTGGAGCTGGCGGACTGCGAGGATGTGGCTTCGCTGGCGACGTGGGAACATGCGGCTTTTTACAAGCGGCTGTCCGATGTGAACCAGCAGGCCCGGATTTACAAAAGAATGCCTGCCTGGGTTGAAGTGGGGAAATGGATCGAAAAGGCGCGTGTCTTTCAAGAGCATCATGTCGCTGCGGAAAATTTCGAGGCAGCGTTTGCCTCCGCCGGCGGCGCGATTGCGGACGATGCGGCCGAGGCGGCCGAGGCGGCCGAGGCGGATCAGGAAATGTCATCGTTCTCTGCTCAAGGGCCGGTGAATTTTGAAATGGATCCCGATGTGGTTGAAATGATCGCCCTTTCGCCCGTCGCGTTGCCTTTGTCGGGAAAGGTTCTTGCCGAAGCGGGAGTGGCCGTGCATGACATACCCGAGGCCATTTTGCTCACGTCGGCAAGAGGCGATGTTTCAATGCGGGTGAGTGTGAACAAGCGTGAAAAGCCCGTTGAAAGCAACCACGTGAAGACTTCGGTCGTCCGCGGCGTCCATGTGAACACGATTGTTTTCGGCTCCAGGAGAGAAGAGCCGAACACGATGCGTTTGCGCTCGACGTCGGAATTTGTCCTGCCATCGGCCAAGCCTGCTGTTGTGAATCAAATAGACAACGAAGACAGGATTCGTCTGTTGCGCAGTGCCTTGCCGCAGACCAACGAGGGCATCAGTCCGGATTCGCGACGCTTCGTGCGCGGTGTGTTGCACTCCCACCCCGGGCGGCTGTGGTGGGGAGCTGTTTTCACGCTGGGATTGCAGCTTTTCGCTCCGCTGGGCATCTTTTCGGCGCTGGCATTGTTGATGAAGGACATGCAAAATCCCTATTTTCAGTGGGTGCCGGGATGGTTTCTTTTCTTTCCATGTTCGGTTTTTGTGTTTGGCATCCTGTTTCTGTTGGTCAGTTACGGAGCGAGCTGCCGGAGCTGCGGGCAACGGTGTTTCGTGCCGCGGCAGTGCTTGAAAAACAAAAAAGCCCACCATATTCCGGTGCTGGGTTATGTTTTTGCCACGGCCATGCACATGGTTTTGTTCAGTTGGTTTCGCTGCACCTACTGCGGCACCCCTGTCAGGCTGAAGGAATGATCGTCATTCCCGCTGTCTGCTGTCGATCTGGATCGTGACCGGGCCGTCGTTGACCAGCGCGACTTTCATGTCGGCTCCGAATACTCCGCGACCGACGGGCCGCGCGGTGGCATGTTCCAGTTCCCGGCAAAATTTTTCATACAGAGGTTCCGCGAGGGCCGGTGCGGCCGCCCTGATAAAAGAAGGGCGACTTCCTTTGCTTGTCGAGGCATGCAGGGTGAACTGGCTCACCACCAACAATCCACCCGCGATGTCCATGACGCTCCGGTTCATTTTGCCCTCCTCGTCGGCAAAAATCCGCATTTTCGCAATTTTGCCCGCCAACCAGCGCAGGTCGTTTTCCTCATCGCACGATTCAATCCCGAGAAAGACCAGCAGCCCGGGTCCGATGCTTGACATTTCGTTGCCGTCAACCGTCACCGCAGCTCGGGAAACCCGTTGGACTAGCGCGCGCATGACGGCGTGGCTTTCGGTTGATTGCCGGGGGAAAAATCCCGCAGAGAGTGGATTGCGGACATGAAAAAAATTGGATAATGTTCTTGCAATACGCCTGATTTCTGTTTTTTTCTTTGCGCCTTCCAAGGACAGATTGGCCATTCCGGCTGCGCTGAACCGAACACTACCATGAGCGAAAACACAGTCAATCTTGCAGATTACAAGATCCACGAAAACGATACCGGCAGCGCCGATTATCAAATCGCGCTGATGACCCAGCGCATTGCGCACATCACCAGCCACCTTGGCACGCACGTCAAGGACAACTCATCCCGCCGGGGTTTGTTGAAACTCGTCGCCCAGCGCCGCAAGCTGCTCAACTTCGTGAAGGAGCATTCCGAGGAACGATATCAGAAAATCATCAGCGGGTTGGGGCTTCGCCGCTAACAACTTTTTCACGACGGCCACCGGGAGTTTCTCAGTGGCCGTTTTGACAAACAGCGGATTTTTCACTATTGAAAATCCCGCTGTGGACAGTAACCCTACCATCCCTTTCCCAAACTTACGGGTCTGTCCAAATCCAACAACAAGCCCGGGGCATTCCGCCCCAGGGATCAACGAAACATAGAAAGACAGACAGAAATGCATATACACAATGTTACCATTGAAGTGGGCTCGAACCCCATGATTATTGAAACCGGCAAGCTTGCCAAACTTGCCGATGGCGCCGTCACCGTGCGCAGCGGCGACACCATCATCCTGGTCACCGCCGTTTCCGCCACCAAGGTGAAAAGCGGCCAGAATTTCTTCCCGCTCTCGGTGGAATACAAGGAAAAGGCTTCCGCCGCCGGTGTGTTCCCCGGAGGTTATTTCAAGCGAGAAGGCCGGCCTACGGAAAAGGAAATCCTGACCTGCCGCATGACCGACCGCCCGCTGCGCCCGTTGTTTCCCAAAGGCTACCTCTACGACACCCAGATCGTCGCGTTGCTGCTCAGCGCCGACGGCATCAATGATGCGGATATTTTGTCGATGAATGGCGCTTCCGCCGCGCTTTGCCTGTCGGACATCCCCTTCGCCGGTCCCATCGGTGCCGTGCGCGTCGGTCGCATCGATGGCGAATTCGTGATCAACCCCACCCATGACGAGCGGGCCGCAAGCGACCTAGACCTCGTTTACGTGGGCGGCAAGAACGATGTCATCATGATCGAAGGCTCCGCTCTGGAACTTCCCGAGCCGGAATTCATCAAGTCGCTCCACTTCGCCCAGGCCGCCGTGCAGAAAATCATCGCCGCCCAGGAAGAGTTGATCGCCAAGTGCGCGAAACCGAAACGCGATTACGTGGTCACGGTTGCCAAGGACGAACTGCTCGAAATCGCCTACGAAATCGCCGGCGAGCGCATCGAGGCCGCCATCTACGCTCCTTCCAAGGTTGAGCGCGGCAAAAAAGTCGGGGCCCTTCGCGACGAGGTCGAGGCGGTGATCATGCAGCGTTTCCCGCAAACGACCGAGTTCGAAATCGAGCAGGCATTTGAATACCTTCAGAAAAAAGCGTTCCGCATTTCCATCATGGAAAAGGGCCTGCGCGCCGATGGTCGGAAAACCGGCGACCTGCGCAACCTTTACGGCGAAGTCGGTTTGCTTCCCCGTGTTCACGGGTCGGCGCTGTTCTCGCGCGGCGAAACCCAGGCATTGGCCATCGCTACCTTGGCACCGGCCGACGAAAAACAGAGCATGGACAACTACGCCGGCGGTGAGACCGACAAACGTTTCATTCTCCACTACAATTTCCCACCGTTTTCGGTCGGCGAAACCGGACGCATGGGCGGCCTCAACCGCCGCGAAATCGGCCACGGCGCTCTTGCCGAGCGCTCGATCGCTCCGGTCATTCCCTCGGATGATGCCTTCCCCTATGCGATGCGTGTTTCATCGGAAGTCACGGAGTCGAACGGCTCCACTTCGATGGCCACGGTCTGCGCCGGCACGATGTCCCTGCTCAATGCGGGCGTGCCGCTCAAAGCCACGGTCGGCGGCATTTCCTGCGGCCTGGTGACGGAGTTCGATGAGGCGGGCAATATGAAGTCCTACAAAACACTGCTGGACATCATCGGCAGCGAAGACTTCTACGGCGACATGGATTTCAAACTTTGCGGCACCCGCGAAGGGGTGACCGGCTATCAGCTCGACCTCAAGCTGCCCGGCATTCCGCTGTCGATTCTTGAAGAAGGAATCGAAGTTGCGAAAAACGGTCGCATGCTGGTCATCGACAAAATGGAGGAGTCGATCAGCAAGCCTGCCGAACTCAGCCCGTATGCGCCGCGCATCGAGTCGGTGAAGATCCCCGCGGATCGCATCGGCGAGCTGATCGGACCTGGTGGCAAAAACATCAAGGGCATTCAGGCGGAGTCCGGCGCGCAGTTGAACATCGAGGACGACGGCACCGTGCACATCTATGCTTCCAAGCAAATCGGGCTCGACCGCGCCAAGCAGATGATCGAGCGCATGTTCGCGGAAATCGAGGTCGGCAAGACCTACACCGGACGGGTGGTCAGCATCACCGCCTTCGGGGCTTTCATGGAAGTTCTCCCAGGCAAGGACGGGCTCGTCCATGTCTCGGAACTTGCGGAAAACCGCGTCGACAAGGTCGAGGACGTTGTGAAAAAAGGCGACACCATCACGGCGAAATGCCTCGGTGTCGACGAAAAAGGCCGCGTCAAGATGAGCCGCAAGGCCTATCTGCGCGAGCAGGCCCAAAAGGGAGCCGCAGCAGACCAAGGCTGATCGCTGGTTCCCTGACCTAAGAAGATTGCATCCCCGGGGCCCGCGCTCCGGGGATTTTCGTTTCTGGTAGCAGGCGGGCCATTTCCTCCGCTGCGATCCTTCCACGGCACTCACCAGCCCCTGCGCATTCATCTCCACCGCCCGCGCCCCGCTGTCCGCCGCGCTCCGGTCGCGGCATCTCCGCCGAACAAACAAACGCCTCGCCCGATGCCAACGCGACTGCACGGAATTGTTGCCATGGGGTGTTCGAACATCAGTCAATTTTATTGACTCGGCGAATTCTAATTGCTAATGCAACGGCTGTCAATTTGTTTGAAATTTTGTTGGTTGAATTCGTTCGGGGTTAAAAAATTGTGGCGTTTTCTGGGGCGGTTGTTGAGTGCTTCTTGTGTTTCTTTGATTTGTTTTGCTGTGATGTCA
>CAMAQB010000064.1 GCA_945860285.1 Akkermansia muciniphila
CACCACGCCGGCAGTGTCGAGTTCGGTCCCGACGGCTGCCTTTTCATTTCCACAGGTGACAACACCCATCCACACGGCGATTCGCAAAGTTTCGCGCCGCTCGATGAACGCCCCGACAAGAATCCATGGGATGCGCAGAAGTCCGCATCAAATCCCGGCGACCTGCGCGGCAAAATCCTGCGCATCCGGCCGATGGTCGACGGCACCTATCAAATCCCCCAAGGCAATCTGTTTCCACCCGGAAACCCCGGAACCAAGGCGGAAATCTATTGCATGGGCTGCCGGAATCCATGGCGCATGACGGTCGATCAAGCAACCGGCATCGTCTATTGGGGCGAAGTCGGACCGGATGCCCAGGGTGACGGTGACCGCGGACCGCGGGGGTACGATGAAATCAATCAGGCTCGCAAAGCCGGCAATTTCGGCTGGCCGTATTTCATCGGCGACAACTTTGCCTATCACGATTTCGACTACGAAACCAAAAAAGTCGGCCCGGCTTTTGATCCCGCTCATCCGCGCAACGACAGCCCTAACAATACCGGTGCGAAAGACCTGCCGCCGGCGGTTCCGGCATTCATCTTCTATCCTTATGGGGACTCCAAGGAATTTCCTGCGGTCGGCAAGGGTGGTCGCACTGCCTGCGCCGGTCCGGTTTTCCACTACCGCAAGGAGTTCAAGGCGACCAACGGATTTCCCGCCCACTACGACAACTGCCTGCTGTGGTGGGATTGGGAAAGGCGTTTTGTGAAATGGGCCCGACTCGACAAGGATTCCAAACTGATCGGCATCGAGCCGTTCACTGCGTCCGTGCCGATGAAACGAATGGTCGATGCGGTATTCGGTCCCGATGGTTGCCTGTACTGCATGGACTACGGCGAGACCTGGGGTGCCAATGCCGATTCGAAATTATTGCGGGTGTCGTTCAATGACGGCAACATGGCACCGGTCGCGCAGGTCGATGTGCAGCCGCGCAGCGGCGCTGTGCCGCTGAAACTCGCCGCCAGCAGTGCCGGCAGCAGCGACCCCGATGGTGATTCGAAATTGTTGAAATACGAATGGCGGGATGGTTCGAAAATTCTCTCCACCGAAGCGAATCCACAGTTGGTGATCCCGGAGGCAGGCGATCACATAATTGAACTGCACGTCGCGGATGCCGATGGTGCGAAGTCGGTTACCTCAATCGCCGTTACGGCAGGCAACACCCAGCCACAGGTGATTCTTGACAGCCCGCAGGAAGGGGATTTTTTCACACCCGGCAAAGGAATTCCTTGGCGTGCGACCATTCGCGATGTCGAGGAAGGAGATTCGTCCCAGCAACCGGGTCATTTCGCCGCAGGACTGGTATTGAGCGCCCTGCTCGACCGCGGTGGCAGCGAAGCCCCCGGTCTGACCTTGATGAAATCGGCGGATTGTTTCAACTGTCATGCTGCCGATCACCGCATCGTCGGTCCAGGATTTCTGGAGGTGGCGGAAAAATACCGCAATGTCGCCGGAGCATTGGATGTCAGTGTCGACCGGGTGCAAAAAGGTTCCAGCGGTGTCTGGGGACCGTTGCCGATGTTGGCGCACGGCCACCACAGCCGCGAGCAAATCAAAGAAATGGTCACCTGGGTCTATTCCCTCAAGGCCGGCGCTGATTCACCGATCATCCAACGCGGCTTGAGCGGAGAAATCACCGCTCCTGCTGATGCCGGACAGGCCCGTGCTTTGAAGCTGGAAGCCACCTTCACTGATGCCGGAAAAGCCCCCGCCAGTCCGCTCACCGGGCAGACAGTGATCAAACTGCGCAACCGCCGCATCGAAGCCGAACTGCACGACGGCAGTCAGGGAACCCAGGTGTTCGGCAGCGGCAATGCCAGCGGTGAAAAATGCGTCGGCGACATCAAACACGGCGACCATCTTCGCTTTGCGGGTTTGAACCTGACCAGCGTCGGAAAAGTAGTCTTCCGCATGGCTTCAGCAGGTTCGGGATGTGTGATCGAACTCCATGCCACCAAACCGGATGGACCGCTGATTGCGAAGCTCGATGCCCCCGCCACCGGTGCGTGGGATGCCTGGAAGGAAATCTCCGCACCGCTGGACAAAAACGCCCCGCTGCGTGGCGATGTTTTCGTCGTCTTCGTCAATCCAGGCAAGAGTGGACTGATGAATCTGGACTGGCTGCAATTCGATCCCTGAATCCGCGGAACATCGCAACAAGCCGGCCCGCAAGAAAGTTTGGTATCGAGCCGGCTGGAGCGGTTGCTTTGTCTGCCCGCCCCGCGCGTTAATCGGGAAACACAATCGCACGGTTGCCGTCGATTATCGTGCGGTCATGCACGTGATAGCGGATGCCCTTGGCGAGAGCTGTGCGTTCGCAATTCCGACCCAGCCGCGCCAGATCCAGAGGGCTGTGGAAATGTTGCACTCGCTCGACCTCCTGTTCGATGATCGGTCCGGCATCGAGGTCGCTGGTGACATAATGGCAGGTGGCGCCGATCAATTTCACTCCGCGATCATGGGCCTGCCGATAGGGATTGGCCCCGATGAATGCAGGCAGGAAACTGTGATGGATGTTGATCAGCCGGCCGCGATAGGCCTCGCAGAACCAATCGGGGAGGATTTGCATGAATCGCGCCAGCACGGCGAGTTCGACGTGCTGTTCATCTAACAAATCCCTGATTTTCTGAAACCCTCGCTCGCGATTTTCTCCGTCCATCCCGATCAGATGAAACGGGATGTTGTAGCGTTCCGCGAGAGCCCGGCAGTTGTCGCGATTGCCGATGATCGAGGTGATTTCGACAGGCAGTTCCGCCATTTGGGCGCGCCAGAGAATTTCATTGAGGCAGTGATCGGTTTTGGTCACCAGCACGGCGGTGCGCATGCGGTATGGCAGAGCGCGGAAATGCCACGTCGCTTTCATGCTGCGACCGAGAGTGCCGAATCCCTCGATAAAATCGGCAAGCTCCACATCCAGCGCGCGGGTGTCAATTTCCAGTCGGGCGAAGAATTTTCCGCCAAGAGGATCGGAAAATTGTGCGAACTCGACCAGGTTGCCCTGGTGTCCCGCGACGTAGCCCGCGATCTTCGCAACAATCCCCGGTTGATCCGGACAGTCCAACTTCAATATCAATCCTTGGGTCGCGCTCGGCATGGTGCTTTGACCAACATGATCGGATCGAATAGTTTATTCTCATTGATAAAATGCAAGCGTAAAGTTCAACATCTTGGTGCTTGCCGTGTCGGCTATGCAGGTTATGTTGCTGTGCCATGTTAGACATTCATCGACGTACATTCATCAAACTGGGGACGGCGGCCGTTGCATTGCCGGGAACTCTATCCGCAGCGGAAAAAACAGCGCAGTTTACATTGCCGGATCTAACCTACGCAGCCGATGCCCTTGAGCCGCACATCGATGCCCGCACCATGGGCATCCACCATGGCAAACATCACGCAGCCTACATTGCCAAGCTCAACGAAGCGTTGCAAGCCCGCGCGGATCTCGCCGGAACATCGCTCGATGCCTTGCAGGGAAAAATTTCCGCGGTGTCGGACGAAACACTGAAGGCGGCCTTGCGTAACAACGGCGGCGGTCATTGGAACCACAGCTTTTTCTGGAGCACGATGGCTCCCAGCCAAGAGGCGGGCAAGCCGGGCGAAAAACTGCTCGCGGCGATCAATACGGCATTCGGATCTCTTGATGAGTTCAAAAAACTCTTCGCCGAGGCCGCGATGAAACGTTTCGGTTCCGGTTGGGCGTGGTTGATTTCACAAAACGGCAAACTGAAAATCGTCTCCACAGCCAATCAGGACAATCCGCTGATGTCCGGCATCGTCGCGGCCAACGAACTCGGCCCCCCGTTGCTGGCACTGGATGTCTGGGAGCACGCTTACTACCTTCATTACCAAAACCGCCGCGCCGACTACATCACGGCCTGGTGGAATGTGGTCAACTGGAACGCGGTGAACAAGCGCTTTGCCGTGTAAACCGCACCGCCGGATGTGCGTTTCGCCGGGATTAAATGTTTGCACCGCACCCATTTCCGACTAGTCTCGCGCGGTAGCTTACATGCCCGTTATCTTCCAATCGCCGGAATGGTTTTTGCTGGTTCCCCTCCTGCTTGTCGCAGGCTGGTTTTGGAAAAACCTCAATTTGTTCACTCCGCTGCGGATCCTGTTGATCTGCCTGTGCGCCCTGATCCTCGCCGGGCCGTCGATCCGCAAGCAACAGGACGCACTGGATTTGTACGTGCTGTTGGACCGGTCCGAATCCACCGAGGACCTCGTTGACAACAACCTGACCGAGTGGCGGGGCATCCTGGAAAAATCCAAACCCACCCGGCACGACGAATTGCATTTGATGAATTACGCGGCGGAAATCGCTCCGCTCGGTTCCGATGGTTCGGTGTTCACGGGTTCGCGCAAACTCACACGGACCAATCTCGCGTTGCAACACATCGCTGCAATCGCCCGCGAGGATAAACCGGCGCGCGTGCTGATATTCACGGACGGATATTCCACCGAGCCGCTCCACGAAGCCGCAGCCCAGCTCCAGGCGCGTGGCATTCCGCTGGAATTCCGCTTTGTTAGAGAGAAAATCGATAACGATTTCCGCGTGGCGAAATTGACGTTCCCCGACCGCGTCCAAGCCGGGGAACCATTTCTGATTTCGATCATCGTCCGCGGCTCGCAAGACGGCGAGGTGCCGCTCACGCTGAAGCGCAACGACAATGTCCTCACCACGACAAAAATCACCATCAAGGACAATGTCGGCAAGATCGAATTCACCGACCGCATTCCCCGCTCGGGCTCATTTGAATACAAGGCGGAAATCCTACCGGAAAATGACACTCACGTCGGCAACAACCAACTGTCGCGCTGGATCGAAGTCACCGCCGGCCCGCGTGTGCTGCTGGCCACCCGCTACGAGGACGATCCCGCCGCGAAAATCCTGCGCTCCCTGAATTTCAACGTCGAGACGGTTACCGACCTTTCGCAACTCACGATTGGCAAACTCTCCGGCGCACGGGCTGTCATCCTCAACAACGTTCCGGCTCATGAAGTGCCCAGCGCATTCCAGGACGCGCTGCATTTCTTTGTTCACGACCAGGGCGGCGGACTGCTCATGGCCGGTGGCGACCGCTCCTTCGGCTCGGGAGGGTATTTCCAATCGCCTGTCGATGAACTGCTGCCGGTGTCGATGGAACTGAAATCCGAACATCGCAAACTCGCCGTCGCGCTGGCCATCGTGATGGACCGCTCAGGTTCGATGTCGGTCAGCGTTGCACCGGGCAAAACCAAAATCGATCTCGCCAATCAGGGAGCGGTGAATGCCATCAACCTGCTGGGTGCGATGGATCAGGTGGCGGTGATCGCCGTGGACTCGGCACCGGAGACTTTCGTACCGATGACGCGGATCGAAAACAAGCAGGCGGCCCTGGCGGCCCGCGTGAGGAAAGTGCAGTCCTCCGGCGGCGGCATTTTTGTTTACGAAGGACTCAAAGCGGGATGGGACGCCTTGAAAAAAACCAACGTCGGCACGCGACACCTGATTCTGTTCACCGATACCGCGGACACCGAAGAACCGGGCGACTACAGAAAGCTGATCAAGGAAATGACCGACCAGGGTGCCACCATCTCGGTCATTGGTCTCGGCACGCCCGCCGACTCCGATGCAAAACTTTGCGAGGAAATCGCCAAGCTTGGCAAGGGCCGGATGTTCTTCAGCGACAAGCCGATGGACATCCCGAAGATCTTCGCGCAGGAAACCGTGACCATCGCGCGCTCGGCTTTCATTGAGGAAAAAACCACAACCAAGGCGACGGGCCGTTGGTCGGAGCTGTCGCCGCAACCGATGAAATGGCTCGAACATGTTGACGGCTACAACCTTTCGTACGCCCGCGAGGACGCGACGGTTGCGCTCGCATCAGCCGATGAATACCTCGCCCCACTCATCGCGACGGCACGCCGGGGTCTCGGCCGCAGCGCGGCGATCTCATTTCCGTTAGGTGGAAAAAAATCCGACGCCACACGCGACTGGCCTCAATATGCCGACTTCCTGCAAACCACGACACGCTGGCTGATGGGTCTCGATCTGCCGCCGGGCATCGGCCTCAAACACCGCACCGAGGGCACGCGGCTGACGCTCGACCTGCTCTATGATCCGGAAATGTGGTCGGACAAGTTCACCACCTCCCCTCCCCGGATCCGCCTGTTAGAGACTACCACCGACAAACCCGCGTACGACGTTCCGTGGAAACGAATCGCTCCGGGGAAATTCAGCATGACCCGCGACCTTGAGGAGGGCAGCGTGATCCGTGGAGCCGTGCAGGTCGGCAGCTACGCCATTCCCTTTGGTCCGATCACACTCGGGTCATCGATCGAATGGGCCTTCGAACCCGAACGTATCGCCGAACTTCGCGCCGTTTCCCAACAAACCGGAGGTCGGGGAGAACTCGTGGATTTGTCCACCGCCTGGTTGCGCCCCCCGCGGATCATGGAGGCATCACTGCGTCTGCCGCTCGGCATTGCCTTGCTGGCATTCTTGATCGTGGAAGCACTGTTGACCCGCACCGGATGGAAATTGCCAACATGGCAAGCCGTCGGCCATGTTCCAAGAGCCAGGAAGATCAAGGTGAAAAAAGTCGTGGCCGATCCGCTCGCACCGGCACCGCTCGACATCGCACGGGAAGAAAAACCGGTTTTCAAAGAAGAAGTCCCCGATGAAACCAGTCGACGCTCGCGTTTTCAAAAGGCAAAAGACCGCAAATAGTCGTCACGCACGAGGCGTTGCCGCATGCTTGAGGGAAGGAAAAACTCCCGTTTTCAGAGCTGAAAAAAAGTAACGATGAGTTTGTCATTTCCATTTTCTTTGCTACGATTCGCCGCGTGAGCGACCCTCTCCATCCTGCCAACCGCCTTCTGTCCGCACTTGACCTGGGTCCGTCGTGGGCGCGCGATGCTGTGCCCCGACCCACGGAAAAAACGAAAACAAACGTTGAAGTGGATGAACCCGCTCTTGTTAGAGCGCCACGTCGCGATGACCGGAAGGGCGACGGCGGCAGGGATCGATCCTTTCCGCCGCGGCGCGATGACCGCGGACCGCGCGATGACCGGCGTTCGCCGCGCCGCGACGACAGGGACAGGAGATACGACAGGGCCCCGGAGCCTCAGGAGTTCATCACCCCGGCACCGGGAGTAAAGGTCAGCGTGGAACCGAACGCCGATGCCATCCATTTGATCGCCAAGGAAGTGATGCACGTCGCCCGTGTTTATTCGCTCTTCGACATCTCCCGAACATTGATGAGCCAGCGGGAACGATTCCACGGCATTTTCACCGTGGATGCAGCCATGCCGCCGTTGTATCATGGTCACCGCGACAATTCCTTGTGGCTCACCAAGGAAGAGGCCGTGAAGCATTTCTGGAGTGCCGAGTGGCGCGGCGACTTGTATGAGGAAGAAGAGATTGAGATCGACGGACCAGCGGGCAACTTCCAGGTCGTGGCGAAATGCGGACTGAGCGGCATCGTGTTTGGTCCGCCGAACTACCATGCCTATCAATCGACCATCCGCCAGGTACACCGCGATAAATTTTCCAACATGCCCTTTGATCGCTATGCGGCGAAAATCGTCACCGAGCGCAGCGAGGAAGCGGTGCAGAAATGGCTGCACACAATGAAAACCAAACTGCGCTGGCATCCTGTTGGTTCCGAAGAATCGATCCAGCTCGACGAGCGCAAGGACGTGGAACAACATTTCCTGAACAATCGGTTCCCGGAGATGTATGTCGCCACCCACCGGATTGAAATTCCGGCGAGCACCCCGGTAAAACTGATCTCGCCCGGCCTGTTAGTGCATTTCAAGAACGCCGCCCGCCACGCCGGCAACCATCCCGCCGTGATCATCCCCACCGTATGCACCATGTTGGAAAAAGAGCACCTGCCGGTGTTCAAGAAACAGGGCAAACTCTTCGCGGGACCCTCGCGGCCCCATCCGATTCCCGACAACACCACTTTCTCCGACCGCATGGCGAAGATAGTGGAGTGCATGAGCGCCAATCCGGAGACAAAGCTGGCAAAACTTTGGAAAGCCTTGTTGCCGGAAGGAGAACAGGACCCCTCGCAGGAATGGCTGGCCGACCTTTTCTGGCTGCTCTCCCAGGGTCACCTGCTGCTGTTTGCCGACGACACCCTGATCATGCCTCTGCGTCGCAAGGCGGAGGCCGCAGTGACGGACAAGAAACAAAGCCAGGCCCCCGCGAACAAAGCCGCTAAGGCGCGCAAGAAAAAACCGCGCCGACGCCGCAGACCGGTTCTCAAAGTCATCGAAAAACGTGTGAGCGAGATGACTCCGCTGCAACGCAGGAAAACGCGCGGTTTCGAGCGCACCATCGCCCACCGGCTGCGTTTGAAAGCCGCACACCGGCAGTTGCGCAATCAGGACACCGATGAATCATCCGTGGAGGATGGTGAATAAAAAAAATTCAGATCAAAACAAAAAGCATCATGAGCGTCATGTCATTTTCCGAGGTAACAGTCGACACCAAGGCCAACGTTTATTTCGAAGGCCGGGTGGTCTCCCATTCGATCCATTTTGCCGATGGCTCCAAAAAAACCCTGGGACTGATTTACCCCGGTGAATACCACTTCGGCACCGCTGCGGCGGAGCGGATGGAAATCATCGCAGGCTCTTGTTTGGTGACGCTCGACGACAGCAATGAAAGCAACAGCTATGCAGCCGACGCATCATTCGATGTCCGCGCGAACAGCGGTTTTACCATTCGCGTCGCGGAAGGAATCTGCGAGTATATCTGCTCGTTCCTGAGTTGAGAATCACTCCATCCCGGCCATCGCCTCGCGGATGGCGGTTTGGATCCGTGAATCAGCGTAACAGGGACCTGAACCCAGGCCGCCGTAAGTGTGCGTTTCGACAAGCCTGATGTCGCCCGACGAGATGATGAAAGACGGATGACCGCTGTCGCCGCCGGCTAAAATACGGCGGTAGATGGGATCGATGTCCTGCCGATAGGAGAAGCTCATTTGCCCGCCGTTCAACGTGGCAACTTGATGCACCGAGACGGTCTTTGTCTGGTCGGTCACCAACACCGCGCGACCGGGAGACAACTCGCCCGCAGCGGCAAAGCGATAGATCTTGATTCCGCCGGGAACGGCAAGATTCAATTTGCCAACCGCGATGTCGGCCAAGGGAGCGAGTGATTTCACGGCGACGATGTAGCGTTCAACGGGATTGCCGTCGCGATCATGAAACATCACCGGCACATCGCTGGTTCTAACATAATGTGCCGCCATCACCACGTAGTGAGGCGCGATCACAGTCGCCGCCCGGGTGTCGTTCCAGGAAACCCCGGTCATGTCGAGCGGATGCGTCCAGTTGCTTTTCCATTTTGCCAATCCCTTTGCCTCGTAGTAATCAAAGAGCCCGCCACGCTCCGGCCTGGCGGGCAAAAGACCGAGTTCGCCCTTTTGCAATTTCGCGGAATCGACCCCGTTGTCGACACAGCCACTTGCCATCAAAGCGACAACGACAAGCAGCCAGCGCGTGTGCTTCATCCTGCATTTTTGTGTTGCCAATTCAATCATGACTTCTGAATCAGCTCCTGATCAAACCGGCAGTTCGAAACCCTTGCGATACTCTCCCTTGAGAAACTTGTTCGCCGCAGCGGCCTGTTCGCCGGTGAATTGTTCCGCGACCGGATCAAACGAGAGCATCGCTCCCATCGACAGCGGTGTTTTGGTTAGATCGACCTGATTGGCATCGAGATGGGTCATCATCCGTCCGGCAGCCTCGCCCAACAATGCATTTTTATTCGCCGCTTGCCACTCTGCGAATGGTTCCTTCTTGCCGAGTGCGAGCGAAATGGCACCGAGATGGGCGAGCGCGGCGGAGTAATGCCCGCTCTCCGCGGCGCGCATCGGCGCGATTTTTCCCGCGTGGATCGAGTCGATCCAATTCTGATGATGCATCACGGAGCCCTTGAACGACTTGATGATTTTGCCATCGTAATCGAAAATGGAGCACTGCGGACCGTGGCCACCGGCGAGATATCCACCATCGTATTCAATGATGTTGCCGATGTCCTGGCCTTTGTATTTGTCCATGCCACCTTTGTAGTCCATTTTCTCCTTCGGTAGGCCGCGCACCTCGAAAAGGATTGGCGCCTTGTCCTTGTGCTCGAGCCACAACAGCTGGGTGTTGGCGGTGTCGCCGTCGTCCTGATAACCAACCCGTCCGCCGAGGGACACGATGTGTTCCGGAAGATGCGGGTCGCCCAGCGCCCAACGACAGACGTCGAGCTGATGAGGTCCCTGGTTGCCGAGGTCGCCATTGCCATACGGGCTCTGCCAGTGCCAGTCGTAGTGGAACTTCTGCCGCATCACCGGTTTGATTTCGCGCGGTCCGCTCCAGAGGTCGTAGTGGATCGTGGCGGGCACTTGAAATGCCGATGCCGCCTTGCCGATCGAGTTCCGCGGTTTGTAGCAAAAGCCGCGGGCGAGTTTGAGTTTGCCGAGTTTGCCCTCATTGAGCCAGGCGAAGGCTTCCTCCCATGATGTTTCCGAGCGACGCTGGAATCCATGTTGAATGATCACCTTGTATTTCTCCGCACCCGTGGCGAGTTGCCGGCCTTCCCAGACATTGTGCGAAACCGGTTTTTCCACATACACATGTTTGCCGTTCGCCGCCGCAGTGAGCGAAATCAACACATGGGTGTGATTGGGTGTCGCGATGCTCACGGCATCGATGTCCTTCGCCTCGCAGCACTTTCGATAGTCGGTGTACGCCGCAACCTTAAGCCCTTGTTTCGCGAGGCTTTCGACCCCCTTTGCCAGCACCGTTTCGTCGCAGTCACACAGCGCCACGATCCGGCAGCCCTTGGTCTGGAGCAAATCGTTGATGTGGTTGTTGCCGCGGCTGTTGAATCCGATCACCGCCACGCGGATCTCGGCGTTGACTCCCGCCGCGCGCGCAAGGGGCGAGAGCAGCGACCAGGTGCCGGCGAAGGCCGATGTTTGCAGAAGTTGACGACGTTTCATGGGATTGTTGGAAAAACGGAAGTGAGGAAAGAAGCAATGATTATTGCGGAAAAGATACGTGCTATTTGCTGAATCCTTTCCACCACGAGTCGATTCGTTTTTCATCGGGCTCTCCGCGGTGCAAAACAAGTCGATAGCGGAACACCAGGGATTCGCCGTTCTTGAGAACGTGGTTGCCAAGGGTTTTGTCCTTCTTCGCCTCGAAATCGTGAATGCCGAAAGGGTTGGCGGCGAGCAGACCGTAGTCGCGGGCGTGCCACCAGGTTTCGTGGCGCAGGTTCTGCGGATGATCCATCATCGCGATCACCGCAGGTTTGCCTTGATCGTCGGGACCGTGAAACGCAACCCATGACGATTTTTTCCCCCAGCACTGCCCGTCTTTGCGACCGTGGCTGTCTAACATCCCGCCCTTGGCCAGTGGTCCTTTCAGACGCAGACTGCGATCCATGCGAAAGGCGAAAAAACCCTCCTTGGTGTCGCCAAAAAGCACGTCACCGCTGACAGCCTTCAGGGTGGATGTGACATCGATCATCCGTGTATCGGTATCGAGATCCTCAACCGCATAACCACGCTTTTCCTCCAGCAACGTTTTCTTTTCGGCCACCCAGTCCAACAGGACCGTGAAGGTAGCATGGTTTTTCGCAGCCGTGGCATTTTCGGTGGACCGATGAATGATGCGCGCATCCTTGCCACCGGTCCATGCCCAAAAATCGTAACCGTTCACCGCGCCATGCGACAGCCAGCAACCGCGATGATGCGGGTGGTCGCGCTCCTCCTCCGGCACGTCGTTCTCCATCGGCCAGTGACGGCTCAAATTCGTCCCCTGCGGCGCGGAAAGCGGATACAGATAAGGAACTTTCGAGTCTGTGCGAAACTCGGTCACAAAGACTTCGCCCGACATGATCTTCACCGATTGATCTGTCGACGAAATCGAAAAGTCACCGAAAGCGGATGTCGCGCCGAACAGAACGGCAAGCAAGGTGCGCATGAATAAAGGAAACGCTTTCAATGCGGATCTTTCTTGAAGTGTTCTCCCAGTGAATCGCGACCGAAGTCATTCTTCTGATCGCGCCAGACCGTGTGGATGTGATTGGCATTGTTTTGGGAATTCGCGGCTTCGATCAGCACGGTCGGCATCTGGATGCGATAATAGTACGCCTTGCCCGGTTCCAGACTGCCGGCCCAGGCAAAACGAATTGCCGACTTCTCGAGCGCGTTGACTTTTTTCAAATCCGCTTCCGCAATCGCGGGACGGAGACGGTTCGCGTATTCCGTAACCAACTCCATCAGCACCTTTTGTTCGGCTGCGGTGAACTGGTCCGCGGCGATGCCCTGTGGCTCGAGTTGCTCGGCCACGCGCTTCTCCGCGCTGAGGATGTCGCCGGGGGCCTGTTCGGTGTAAATGACCTTCTTGCCCTTGCTGTTGAGCGAAACCGCGAGAGCCCGCGCCAGGTCCTCCTCAGCGGCAAGCGGTTGCGTGCCCTTCATCCGGCCCTCCATGACCTTGCCGGGATTCGCACCCATGAATGTCGGCGCGGCGACAATCGTTTTGCCATCGACCAGCGTGATGTTCACTGCAAGGTGATGACCTTCAAAACGCCAGGCCCAGGTGTCCTTGTCCGACGGCTTGCCGAAAATCGATGTGAAGTACGCCTTGTGGTTTCTTTTCACCGGGTCCTTCTCCATTTCGCCGAGCAATTGCTCCAATTGCATGATCGTCGTCGCCTTGGTCACACCGCGGTCGCTGAGGCCCGATGCCAGAAGTTTTTTCGCCAGTTCCACCTGCGCATCGTTGAGTGCTTCGATCGGCACACCCTTGCGCGGCTGCGGGGTGAACTTCCAGTTTTCCCGCTCGGCATCGGCAAAATCGAAAACCGCCTTGGCACTCTGTTCCGGCGTGAGACTGGCGAGAAAAGCATTCGCGGCCACCGCCATGTCCGCCGCAACTTTTGCCTGGCTGGGGGTTTCCTCCGCCGAAGCAAACATCAGGGCAACCAGCGAGCAACAAAGAATCGATTTTTTCATGATAGCGGAGGATACGTGAAATCCCGGCGCTTATTTCTTCCCTTCCAAAAAATCGACAATGTCGCGCGAGATTTCATCCATCGACCCCGCGGCGGAAATGACCCGGGCAAATGGCTCGTTCGCCAGGCCGAGAAAAATTTCCCGGCAGCGCTGCAGGGAATCGCGCTTTTCAAAATGATTCGCCTGGTCGCCGCGATGACCGACGCGCTGCAGGGCGATCTCCACATCGAGGTCAAGTATGACCAGGAAGTCGGGCTGCGGCGCGAACTCCTCGTTGCGCTTGCGGATCTCGTGCGGGTCAAAACCGCGCGCACCCTGATAGGCCATGGTGGAGAAATAATAGCGGTCGAGAATCACCACCTTGCCCTCCGCCAGCGCCGGACGAATCAATTGCTCGACGTGCTCACGTCGATCCCGCAAAAAATATTCCAGCTCATCCGCCGGATCCAGGCGACCCAGCGTCGCGGAGTCGCGCAGTTTTTTTCCCCAGGGACCGTCGGTCGGCTCGCGACTCGTGACCACCTCCCGGCCCAGCGACGAAAAATAACTCGCCAACTTGCGGACCTGACTGGATTTCCCGGTGCCATCGATCCCCTCCAACACGATAAACAAACCACGACTGTCGGCATCAATCACCATGAAAAAAATCGGAATGAAAAAAGCGTGCCCGGCAGGATTCGAACCTGCGACAACCCGCTTAGAAGGCGGGAGCTCTATCCAGCTGAGCTACGGGCACGTGCGGGTTCAGAGTGCGGTCGGCAGCAGCGGATTTCAAGCGTGGAATGCAAAATGTTTGCGCGTGGAAAGGATCGGACACAGGATGCCTACGAAAGACGGTGCCGGAGAATTGCGAGATGCCGACAAGCCGTTGATCGTGACACGGATGTTGCAAGTTTCATGTAGATGCATGCCGGATTTCAAATGCAAGAACAGTTCATTTACACTTATTTCGCTCCTTGCCCATGTGAGAATACTATCGCACTATTTTCCGCCAATTCCGACACCCCGGTGACCAGTTGAGGATGATGTGAAAAGTTTAAAAAATTGGGCATAGAAATGAGTCGACATGCATGGTCGTTCTGCTAGTTTAGGCACATAAACAGAATGAAAGGTAGAATATACTTTAGGAGTTTTGTTCCAGTCAACAATTGTTTGTTACGTGGCGCATATCAGTTTATCCAAACAACACCCGCCATGGCGAAGGGTTTTAGCCTTGTCGCACTTGTTACGACTTTTCTCTTGCCACCTCTTAACGCTGAATTCTCTTTACCTTTCGAACCTTATTCAGCTCCGATCTATTGGACAGAGTCAGCAACAGACTCGAATGGGGAGACTACCAAGTTTCTCGTCTTCAAAACCATTGCTGGGGTAGAATATACGTTAGAAACCAGTTCGAATCTTGAAACATGGACTGAAACAGATACATACTATGGATTAGGCAATGAAGTCGCCATCCAGATGGTGCGCGTTTCTGCACCCGCATCCTCCCCCGCGCCAGAAGGTTCCGGCAACCCACCATCCGGCAACTTTGCCGTGGTTTCCATGCTCATTCAACCTGCGCAACCAGTTAACGGGATCGTGATCAGTTGGCGATCTCAGGACGACGGGAGTCCGCATTCCCACTATTTCCCCAACCTGGAAATAAATCAAAACTGGTATAACAATCAATGCTATGCACGGCTCTTCGATTCATTTTATTATGTCATCTTACATCCGCTTATTTCAGCCAGCGTGCCTCAGAATACCCTTCATGGGCCCCTTGATAGATTGATGTTGGCGAACTTTGAAAACAATTTCCCCACGATTGATTCTGAAATCAGCATTTCAGCGTCTGCAGCTCGCCTGAATCCCATGCCCCGCGCGCCCGCGAACCCTTTGAACAAAAAATTCTTTCGCATCAAGGCCAATTGGGAAAGCAATATCGACGACGATCTCATACCCGACTGGCTGGAATTTGCCTCCTTAATGAACGGTGATAATACCACTTCTTCCTCAGGCGGAAATAGCAATTTCGACATACCACAGCCTTTCGAAGGCGATGCCAACAACGATGGCTACAAAGATGGCTTCAACCTCGATTCCGACCACGACTTCACTCCAGATCTGGCAGATGCGGAACCGCTGAACAGTTCTATCAACTGGGAGCGCACACCCACATGCCGTTATGCGATGTTCTCGCTACCAACACCTATGCCCTCATTAGGGGACTATCAGAATGCAGAGGATTATCGCTATCCCAATCAAATCAATTCCAAAGGGCGGGTGCTCTATCCTCGTGGCCTTTGGCACAATGGCACCCACACAGCAATCCCATTCAGCGCCGAGCAACTCAATGACACAGCACGCACCAGCAGTATCAATGACAGTGATGTAATCGTTGGGCAAGGTGTAAACTATAACACCGTTGCCTTCATCATGGCGAGCCCCACAGCCGCTCCAGCCCGCATACTTGTGCCTCAAGAACACTATTCCATCGGTGCCTATGCGCCGTTGATAAGCAACATCACCAATGAGGGCAAATTCCTAGCGCTGCCCCACTTTACCGATATAGCCCAGGGACAGAACGTTCCTAACTTCGCGACAGAACCTTATCTATTCACCATGCACGGCAATGCGACATCAATTCCGGCGAGCGATGGATGCACCAACTACGCTGACCCCGGTTTTTTTATTGCCAACCTCGGCTTCACAACCTTGATCGACGGTCTTGGAGAACACGCCATTCTCGCGGGTGGATACGACACAATCAGCCCTTGCCCGCAAGCCAGCAGTTATCTCCTTACCGGGCGGCGTGATGCGTATATCAAAATCAACAATGCGGCGTGGAGCGTAGTACAACGATACAAAGGAATCAAAGCGCTTTCCACGATCGGTGTGGCGCATTACGGAGATAAAGGTGACATCCGAATCAATGGGAATGACTATCATGCTGCTGACTATGCACCGGAACTCAATAAAAACCTTGCTATTACCCACATGGCCACACAAGGCCACCTTCTTTGCAGGGAACAACAGGATGCCAGCAATGTGTATGCAGGTTTTCCCATTCATATTACTGACAACGAATTTGCCACGGGGGTTGACACTACCTCCTGCAGTGTGAAGAACCAGGAGGAAGGATATGAACAAAAAATTTGGCTCATGGCCCCACAAGGAACCTGGATCAATTCAGGTGGCTCGGGGGACAATAGCAACGCCTTCACTTTTTTTATGCCCCTTCATGAGGGGACTGCCACTTTGTCAATGGACAATGCCACCGTTAATGTTCAGACAATATCAGGTATGGGCTCCACCATCGAACTCCATGGCACGGGCACCAGTTCCACTGACGCAAATCTGAAACTCACCCTCGGAGGACAGAGTCAATGCCTTTCCTATCCCGTCGGCATCAAAAGCATGAAACGGCGCACGGTGAAAATCATGGTCCATCCGATTGCTTCACAAATCCCCGGCAAGGCGGATAATCCACCTGACTTCGTGCCGTCAAAAGAAGAATTTACTGACCATTTCAATGCCGTGTTCGGCAAACAAATCAACGCCTACTACGAAGTCACCATCGGTCCAGTGGAAAGTATCGCTTTTGATGTCGGCAGTGCTGCCAGCTTTCCACCAATTTTCCCGCCCAGCGACGCACCTATTGCCGGGAATGGTCGTTTGGATAAAAGAGCATGGAGTCAACCTGAAGTTTCCCTTGCCACCGCGAACCGACCTGTCGGCTATGACATTCACGTATACATCATTGGCGGAGGTTCACCGTTTACAAACTATGCGTCTCACTATGATCCTGAGACGAAGGTTGATGTGACTGAAAAGTTACGTGAGCAGCTCATTGGAGAAGCCGAGCTGTTCGGCGGCAACTACTGCATTGTCGATGGCGACATGGACGGCATCTATGACAACAACGACCGCATACCAGCAAGATTTCGCACCTTGTCGAGCGTGTTGGATATTACGGCACACGAAATCGGCCACATCCTTTGTGGTAGCGGCCATCCGGATGAGGGCTCTGGGGTTGCCCCACTAAACGGTTCAGACGTAACCAAACGACTGATGTGCAGCGGCCCGTTTCGCAGGGAAAATTCCCGACTTCTCGTTAAAGCGGAATGGGATATAGCGGAGGAGTGGCTGAGATTGGTTCCTGATGAACGAAAAAGAAAAGAGCTTGGCCTGCAAACAATTGAGGAAGTTGGAAACTACTGATTACAAAAATGAAATCAATTGCTCTAATATTTATGCTTTTACTGAAATTTGTTTATGGAGACAATGCAAAAAACATTGCTCTGCTCATAGATGAACTTCGAGCAAATCCGACAGATCAAGCAATTTTTGACAAAGCTATAGATGATGTTGCAAGCAACTTCAGAAACGCATACTTGTTAGACCAAAATGCAAAAGATTTGAACTTAAAATTACAACGGGAATTAATCAATTTCCCCAACCACGCCAAATACTTCGCTGAGAAAATCGAAAAGCTTCGAATTCCTGGAAGAGAAGGATACTCCGGATGCTCTGATCCTCGCAAGCGCATGTGGATTTTCCAAGACTCGCTGTCTCACCTGCCAAGCCCTGAAACCATCAAAATACTGGGGAATTTTCTCTACGACACTCGCGACACACCCACGGCCCGGGAGATTCGCTTGGCCACCGACTACGACCTCATCCCCACCAACGATTGCCTCGCAGCCGATGCGCTGGGCTCGATTGGCTTGAACAAAGCCCCGCTGGATAAGAAAAAATACTCGGAAAGGCAAGACGTGGAAATCTGGAAGCTCTGGTATGAGCCGGTGAAAGCTGGCACACGGAAATTTTCCTTCGTAGGCCAGGATGTGGAATATCAGTTCAACAAAGACGGCACCTGGATCACAATGCCACTGAAGGCCAGCAACGACAATCGGCCGCAAGTTGCCAACACTGCCTCAACGTCCCGCGAACGCCCGAAAACTCCCACTTGGCCATGGGTCGTCGCCATCCTCGCCCTGACCGGAGCGGGAGTCTGGTGGCTCAAGCAACGCAAAACATGCTGATGGGAATGTCCTGACTACGCTTGGGAATGTCCTGACGCCGCCTGGGAATGCCCTGACGCCGCCTGGGAACTTCCTGACGCCGCCTGGGAATGCCCTGACGCCGCCTGGGAATGTCCTGACACCGCTTGGGAATGTCCTGACACCGCTTGGGAATGTCCTGACGCCGCTTGGGAATGCCCTGATGCCGCCTGGGAACTTCCTGACACCGCCTGGGAATGTCCTGACACCGCCTGGGAATGTCCTGACACCGCCTGGGAACTTCCTGATGCCGCCTGGGAACTTCCTGATGCCGCCTGGGAATGTCCTGCCGCCGCCTGGGAAATGTCCTGCCGCCGCCTGGAAACTTCCTGACACCGCTTGGGAGCTTCCTGACAAGTTAGGAAACATGCCGCCGTCGTATGGCCAAACTATGTTTGAAGCATTGAAGGCTCTGACACGGCACCGGCATCCCGGCCCGCAGAATTTCATTTTTTCTCCCCTTCCCCTTTGCCCGATTGCTGATATAATCGCTAGCGATGGGCGAGGCACATTCGGCAAAAAAAATCTGGGAAGGTCACGCGCTCGCGGTGTCGCGCAAGGTGAACTTTGCCTGGTGGATGCAGGAATTCTCCGGCCCGCTGTTGTTTTGCAGCCTTCTCGGCACCTGCATTCTGCTGCTGCTGCGCCGCGAACACCCCACACTTCCCGTCTGGCAATTTGCCGTCGGCGCCGCCGCCCTCGTGAGCATGGTCGGGCTGGCCGCCTGGTTCCATGCCAGTCGCCGGTTTGAGAACCCCGCGCAGTCGCTCGTGCGCATGGAAGCGGCGATGTCCCTTCGCAGCGGACTGTCCGCCGCCAGCGCCAAGGTCGCGCCCTGGCCGGAACCACCCGCCCGCGTGCATGCGGGATTGCGCTGGAACTGGCCCCGACTTCTGATCGCACCGCTCGCCGCGCTATTGATGCTGATCGCCGGGTTGTTCATTCCCATGAGCCGGATCATTGCCCCTTTCGCCAAACCGGACGAACCACAGGCATGGTCGCGCACCGAGGCCGAACTGGAAAAACTGGAACAGGAAAAGGTGATCGACGAACCCTACATCGAGGAAGTTCGCAAAAAAATCGAAGACTTGCGCGCGCAGGATCCCGATGAGTGGTTCAGCCATGCTTCGATGGAGGCGACCGACAACATGCGCAAGGAGCACAAGGCCGAAGCGCAGCGGCTCGAACGCGACATGAGCCAGGCCGCCAAGGCCCTGGGCAACTTGCAGAAAAATCCGGACATGGGTGAAAAGGAAAAAGCGCGTCTGGCAAACGAATTCGAACAGGCGCTCGACGGCATGAAAAACGGTGCGATGAAGCCCAATCCGGCCTTGTTGGAACAACTCAAGGGGCTCGACCCCGGGAAGCTGGGTCAGTTGACACCGGAACAAATGCAGCAGCTCAAGGAGAACCTGCAAAAGCAGGCCGACAAACTCGGCAACCCGCAGCAAGGCGAAGGTCAGGGTGGCGAGGGCGAGGACTGGATGGACGAACTGCTCGCCGATGGCAGTCATCCGGGCGACAAAAAAGGACCGGGTCAGGGGAAGGGCGAAGGTGAAGGCGAAGGAGAGGGCGAAGACGGTGAAGGAGAGGGGCCGGGCAAGGGCGGTGTGAACCGCGGGCCGGGGCACGATCCGAACTTGCTCGGCAAAGCATCGCAGGAACTTGAAACCGGAAAAATGGAATCGCTCAAAACCGACGATCTGTCGCGCGCCCTGCCCGGCGACCTGCTGGAACTGCAGGACGGTGAACACGAGGTTGACAAAAGCGCCAGCGGCATCAGCAGCGGTGGCGCGGTCACCGGCACCGGCAAGGGCGGCGAGCGGGTCTGGAAAGAATCGCTCGATCCCAACGAACAAAAAGCCTTGAAGAAATATTTCAAATAATCCGCCATCGCTCATGTCACACGCCACCGAAACCGAAGTCGCCGAAGCCGCAAAGCACATTCGCTCCCTGAACACCGCCCTCAACCAGGTCCTGTTCGGACAGGAGGAACTGGTGGATCTTGTCATCACCGGCGTGCTTGCCCGCGGCCACATCCTGCTAGAAGGACTCCCCGGTCTGGGCAAAACCGAACTGGTCAAGGGACTCTCCCGCTCGCTGCGGCTCGACACCAAACGGGTGCAGTTCACGCCCGACCTTCTTCCGGGCGACATCACCGGCAACCCGGTGTTGCAGGAAGTCAACGGACGTCGCGAGTTCGTTTTTCAACCCGGTCCATTGTTCACCAACGTGCTGCTTGCCGATGAAATCAATCGCGCGTCACCGAAAACCCAGTCGGCATTGCTCGAGGCGATGCAGGAACGTCGGGTCACCGTGCTCGGCCAAACCCATCCGCTGCCGCTGCCGTTTTTCGTGCTCGCCACGCAGAATCCGATCGAACTCGAAGGCACCTACCCATTGCCGGAGGCGCAGTTGGACCGCTTTCTTTTCAAACTCGAAGTGACCCGCAACAACGTCGCCACGCTGGAACGCATCGTCACCCACCGCGAACTCGGCACCGACCCGCAGGTCGAGGCGATCATGTCGGCGGAAACATTGGGCAGCGTGCTCGACCTGGTGCGACGGATCTATCTGCCCGACCCGGTGGCCAATTACATCGCCCGCCTCGTTGATGCCACCCATCCGGGACAATCCGCCGCCGCCCGAGGCATCCGCTACGGTGCCTCGCCCCGCGCCGCGCTGTCGCTGGCCTCGGCCGCCAAGGCCCGCGCCTTGATCAATGAACGTCCACATGCCTCGTTCGAGGACGTTCGCTACGTGGCGAAAGCCGTGCTGCGCCACCGCATCGTGCTGGAATACAACGCCCGCATCGAAGGTCTGACCACCAACGATCTGGTGCGTGCGATTCTCGACGAAGTTCCCTATCAGGCGGGAGCCACGCCGCGCACGCTGATCGGCAGTTGACCGGCCACCCCGGCTTATCCGCCTGTGTTTTCACCCCTTTCCCACCACACAATTCGGTTCAAGCGCTACAGCGGCAGGCTGTTGGTGCTCACTTCGATCGTGCTCCATGCGTTCACGGTGTATTTTTTCACGCGCCAGCCCGACCGCTTCGCCGCGTTCACCGTGCTGCCCTTGTGGTTCTGGGGCTTGCTGGGACTGACGATCGCCGGCACGGCATTGATCCTGCTGCGCAGCCCGTTTTCGATGATCGTCTGCACGATCTGGATCGTCACGGTGCTGTTTGGTGCGGATGAAGCGAAAGTCGTCGCCAACATCGGCAAAAAACCCGCCACCAAAACGCCGGTGGCATCAGTGGACGGCAGACCGGTGATCCGGGTGCTGACACTCAATTGCGAAAATTTGAACAAGGGCAGTCCGATCGATGACATCCTTGCCTGGAAACCGGACATCATTCTGGTTCAGGAAATTTACCCCTATTTCGTCAAAAACATCTGCGACAGGGCCTTTGCGGGAACCGGACACCACCGGGTTCACAAGTCGAGCGGCATCATCAGCCGCTGGCCGATCAGTCGCGATGGTCGCATCGACCAGTACCGCGATCACCAGGTCACGGTGTCGCTGCCCGACGGATCGAACCTCGAAGTGGTCAACGTGCATCTGGCATCGGCCGCCACCGACATGAGAATCTGGCGACCCGAGTGCTGGGAAACCCATCGATACAACCGCGTTGCGCGACGATTCGAACTCGGCTCGATCTTGCAAACCGTCGAAACAACCGCAAACCCCGCGTTGAATGCAGTGATCATCGGCGGCGATTTCAACGCCCCGGCGCAGGACTCCACCTATCGGCTGATGCACAGGGATTTCCAGGGTGCCTTCCTCACCGCAGGCACGGAATGGGGCGATACATTTCCGAGCAAGGTTCCGATGATGCGTCTGGACCACGTCTATTCGTCCCGTCATCTCCGCGCCGTAAAAGCAGCGGTGGAAACAGTCGCGCATTCCGATCACCGCATTCTGGTCGTCGATCTGGTTAGAATCCTGGATTGAACCGGCGAATTCACAAAAATCACTGCGGAGAGGCTGCTGGAAGTCGAGGAGGAAATCAATCAGCGCCCACACAACATCCTGGCCTATCGGTCGCCGGGCGATCTGCTTGACCATCTGAGAAAAACCGAGCATAGCCCCTGTGGCGGCTTTCGCGGTGTTGCGGGACTCCACTTCAGGACCCGCTCCGATCGCCTATCAGTTCCATCCCGCAACACCGCGAAAGAACCAACGAAAAAAACAACCAATCAGACGAAACGACTCCTCGCCGAGATATTCGCTAACAGTTTGAATCCGCCAACGAAACAAAACAACCAATCAGACGAAACGACTCCTCGCCGAGATATTCGCTAACAATTTGAATCCGCCATCTCTTCAAGGCGTTTGCGACATCTTTCAACTTTGGCGAGTATCTCTTCAGCCGTTGCTGTCCACACGAATGCTGTGGCCCGCTCATTGTGTGCTTCGATGAATTGCATGATTTTTTCTATCAAGTCTGGAACACTTTCAAAACTACCACGCCGCACTGCCTTGTTTGTCAACTCGGCGAACCAGCGCTCCACAAGATTGAGCCAGCTTGAACTTGTCGGGATGAAGTGGAGATGAAAGCGTGGATGCTTCTCTAACCACTCTTTT
>CAMAQB010000065.1 GCA_945860285.1 Akkermansia muciniphila
GAAAGATTCGTTTCCCGCCATCTCCACGTGCCATCACGTGATATGTGGCACCAGCATATTCAAAGCGTAACGGTCGAGCCATGCGGAAAGTTTATGCATCACAGGAAAATACGCAACATAAAAATGCGCATTTCCAAGGACTGACCCCATTTTATGGAGAGTCTTCTCACCGGCGGCATCCTCTCGTTCGATGCAAAGATCGCAGAACTCGCCACCACCAATTCCGCCAATTTCCAAGCCTTCGTTCCTCATGGATTGCAGTTGCATCGATTCTAACGAATCTCCATTCATTTGAAAATCATACCTCGCGATGAGTCATCATCAAAAATCCACAAACCCCAATCGCAGCGATGACGACATCACGGTGGTTGCCGCTTGCAAAGGTTGGTGGACCGCACGATACATCATTTTCTTGCTGTCAACTGCTGCGATCCGGTGTAGATGGGTTTCGCCATGAAATCGATTTTCCTTTCCTGCCTTTTTGCTGTGCTACCTGGGTTCGTGGGCAACACGGCCGCGCAGCAACCTCATGATCTGCCCGATGGTCTTTATACGGAAATCACCACCGAGGCCGGTCGGGTGGTGTGCGAGCTGTTTTACAAAAAAGCGCCGATGACCGTGATCAATCACATTTGTCTGGCGGAAGGTCTGCTGGGGCCGAAGGAAAAACGCGGCAAGTCATTTTACGACGGCCTGACCTGGTGTCGTGTCGTTCCCGGCCTGGTCGTGCAGGGCGGCGATCCGCTGGGGACGGGGGAGGGTGACGCCGGTTATTTGTTTCCCGATGAAATCGTGCCTGGCTTGCGACACGATGCGATGGGCACCTTGCAGATGGGCAACGACGGACCGGACACCAATGGCTCGCAATTCTGTCTGATGCTCAGCGCCCAGCAGCGGTTGAACTACCAGCACAACGTTTTCGGTCGGGTGTTGCGCGGCATGAACGTGCTGCCGAACATCAAACAGGGCGACACCATGAAGGTGCGCATTTTGCGGATCGGCGCGGAAGCAAAGGCCTTTGTGGCCGACGAGGAAACGTTCAACAAACTCGTGGCCAAATCGAGCCGCTACCCCGGACCGAAGGAACCGGGGCCGAATGCGCCGTTTGATGATCCGGATAAAATTCTGCCCACGGAATGGGATCGCGCGAAACATTTCAACTACAAGCTGGTGAATTTCGAACGCTTTACCGGGATCAAAGTGGCGGCGCGTGTTTTTGCCAAGGCTCCCGATGCAGCACAGGCAGGCAAACTCGATGGCTGGTTGCGGCAGGAGTCCGCACGACTGGGCGTGGACAAAAAAGGAGCGCTGGCGGTGTATTTCGCCGATGCCGACAAGTGGCATGTCCGCATCGGTGAAGGGTCGGTCGATCACTTCCTGCGTACCACGCCGATGGGGGAAGTTTGCCCCGCGGCGGCTTCGGTCGATGAAGCACTGACGGTTCTCTTCAAGGCAGCCGATGAGTGGTCGGCGAAAACCACCGCCATCCTGCAGGCTCGCTTGACAGCGGAAGACCCCATGACCGAAGGCCGCAGGATCAAACTCAAGGTCGATGCCGTGCTCGATGGATTGATCTTCAAACTCGAGGGGCAATGAAGCGGGCAGGACTTCAATTCCGTGCCGCCACCGGTAGTCTGGCGTACACAATCGTCGAGCCATACAGGCTGTGGGCGCAGGCGAGGACTTGTCCGTCGGCGCGGATCACTTCGGAAAAGCCATAACCGCGCCATTTCTGTTCCTTGTCGGCGCTCCAGTTCGCGACCAGGATGTGCATGCGGTGTTCCGAGGCTTTTTCCGGCATCTCGTGCCAGAACCAGTCGGCGGGATGATAACCCCAGTCCCATGCGGTGCTGAACAACAGCGTCCAGATTTTCTCGTTGTCGTAGTCCTTCAAAATACGATGAATATCGTAGCAGATCGCCAGGCCCACCCGGCCGTACTCGGTGTCGTAGGTTTGCAGGCCGCGGTCGCCCTTGGTGGCCCAGGAATCCTCGGCGGGCGGGTAGGGGTTGAGCTTGCGGTAATGGGCGACGATTTTCCCCGTCGGCGACACCAGGCACACGGTGTTGAAAAAGCGGGTTTCTTCCCCGATGACGCTTTTTTCAATCAGTGGCATCGTCACGTAGACCTGTAGTTCCCGGGCGAGGGTACAAAAATGATCGCTGCTGGGTCCGGGAATCGTCTCCGCGACCGTGGCCGGATCGCGCCCCTGGTATTGAGGATCGAGCGGCCGACCGGCGACGTGCCAGTTGATGAGGTGATCCTCCGACATGTAGCCATGGAGCGCGGCTTCGGGCAGTACGATGATTTTCGCACCGTGGCCAGCGGCTTCGCGGACCAGCAGGCTCAGCGCGTCGCGATTCGTGGTCGGCTGCGCAAACACTGGGGCGTACTGGATGCAGGCCACCATGACTTCTTGTGTGATGACGGCTCGGGCAGGGGATTTGCTGCAAACGATGCCGAAAAATCCTACCGCGCAAAAAAGGACGAGGGAAACAATGCCCAGAGTGGCGGGAGGACATGGCAATTTAGGACAAAAGCGGCTCATCGACTCAAAAAATAGCAATAAGAGCAGCCCTTGGCAACGATGGTCCTGCGGATATCATGAATTTTTTTCATCAAAAGAGCGATGTTTATTGATATGGCGGGGTGATTTTCGCGCGGGCATGTGACGAAACTGCCACATGACGTGAATTGGCAGGCTGGCTGCTGTGGTATGAAGTGCGGGAGAATTTTTGATCGCAGCGTTCAAAACTGTTCACAAACATCAAACACAATCGAACATAGAACCCGATGAATCCAATCAACCCAACGTTGCAAAATGGCAACTCACCGTCCCTGAAGCGATCATTCGCGCCCGTTCTTGCATTATTCGGCATCATCTTCGGCGCTCTGGCGGTCAGCCAGGCCGCTTCTTTCACGCCGGGCAATGTTGTAGTCTATCGCGTCGGCAATGGAACTTCTGAAATCCTGGCGAACACCGGCAACAGTATCTTCCTTGATGAATTCACCCCAGCAGGGTCGCTGGTTCAGAGTATTGCAATACCCAACAGCGGCTCGAATGCCGTGATCGCCAGCGGCACAGCGACATCGGAGGGCATGCTCTCCCGCTCGGGAGACGGCCAGCTCTTGGTAGTCACAGGTTACAACACCGCCGTCCCCTACACGGGCAGTGTTTCCAGCTCGACAAGCGCCGCCGTCAACCGCGCAGTGGCGATCGTCAATGCGTCGGGCGCAGTCGCCTCCACGACCAAGTTTTCTGATTGGGTCAATAGCAATAATCCGCGCTCGGCCGTGACCAACGATGGCACCCAGCTTTGGCTTGGCGGTGCCGCAGGTGGTGTGCGCTATGTGAGTTCCGTTGCTGCGACGACTGGGACGCAAATCAATACGCCTGCTACACTGCTGAACATGCGGCAGGTGGCGATTTTTGACGGCCAGCTTTATGCTACTACTAGTTCTGGCGCTGGCAGCAATACGACCTCCATCGGGACTGTCGGCTCCGGTCTTCCCACTACCTCGGCGGCCTACACGACGCTGAGCGGAATCGCTCCTGCCGGCACGCTCACAAACACCAGTCGCTATGCATTTTTCTTTGCTGACCTCAGCGCAGGGGTTGCCGGAGTGGACACACTTTACATTGCCGACGACGGCGTATTGGCACTCAGCAAATATTCCCGTGTCGGCAGCAATTGGGTGCTCAACAACACCATCGGCGTCGATGCAGATGACTACCGTGGTGTTACCGGTACCGTCAGCGGCAGCACGGTGACCCTTTTTGCAACGCGCAAGGGTGGTGCCTCCAATACCGGCGGTGGCGAGTTGGTGAAAATCATCGATGCCTCCGGCTACAATGCCTCCATTAGCGCCACGCCGTCGCTGCTGGCCAGCGCCATCGTCGGCACCACAACAGCACCCAACACCTCCTTCCGCGGAGTTGCCATTGCCCCTGGCAATGTTGTCGCACTTCCCAGCGTCAACCTCTCGGTCAGTGCCAGCACGGGCACGGAGGCGGGCACCACGGCGATCACCGTGACCGCCACCGCGAGTGCCGCCGTCACCGGCGACCAAACCGTTTCCCTCGCGGTCACCGGCACTGGTATCACCGCTGGGGACTACACCTTGTCCAATTCAACGATCACGATCCTGAACGGAGCCACCACCGGAACCGTGACCTTCACCGTGACGGATGATGCTCTTGCGGAAGTCACGGAGACCGCCACGCTGACGATCTCCAACCCGAGTTCGGGAATCGCACTCGGCGCCACGACTGCGCAGAACGTTGACATCACGGACAATGACTCGCCGCCCGCCGTCAACCTTTCCGTCAGTGCCAGCACCGGCACCGAGGCGGCATCCACCGTCATCACCGTCACCGCCACGGCCAGTGCGGCCGTCACCGGCGACCAAACCGTTTCCCTCGCTGTCACCGGCACCGACATCACCGCCGGGGATTACAGTTTGTCCAACGCAACGATCACGATCCTGAGCGGAGCGACCACCGGAAGCGTTACATTTACTGTTGTTGACGATGTTGATGTCGAGGCCACCGAGACTGCCACGCTGACGATTTCAGGCCCGTCCGCTGGGATCACGCTGGGCGCAACCACCGCGCAGAACATGGCGATCACCGACAATGACGCGCCGCTTGTATCGCCGACGATCACCCTGCAGCCCACGCCGAGCCAAAGCGTCGCCTACAACGCAACCGCCACCCTTACCGTTGCGGCCACTGGCAATCCGACCCCGACCTTTCAGTGGTATCAGGGTATCAGCGGTGACACTTCGACTCCGGTCGGCACCGCAAGCTCCAGCTTCACGACACCCGCATTGACCACCAACACCAGCTACTGGGTTCGTGCGTCCAACAGTCAGGGCTCGGCCGACAGCGATACGGCCGCCATCACGGTAACCTTGTCCAATGTTTCCTCGCTTTCCGCTTTGACCCTCAGCAGCGGAACACTCGCACCGACGTTTGCCAGCGGCACGTTCTCTTATACAGCCAGTGTGACCAATGCCGCGTCGAGTATCACGGTCACACCCACCAAGACCAATACTTATGCTACGATCGAAGCCCGCGTAAACGGTGGGGCCTACGCCAGCGTCACTTCCGGCAGTCCGAGTTCCGCGCTGGCTCTCGATGTGGGATCGAACACCGTGGATGTTAAGGTAACCGCCCAGAACGGCGTGGCCACCAGCACCTATACGGTCACAGTGACCCGTCGTGCGCCGAACCTCGCCACGGGAGCGATCGCGTTCACAGGCTTCAACGCGGATGGCAGCGACGACATCGCGTTCGTCGCGCTCACAGCCATTCCGGGGAACGCGGTCATCTACTTCACCGACAACGAATGGAATGGCAGCCCGATCGGTTCCGGCGGTGCTTTCAACGATTTCAACGAAAGCGAATGGATGTGGACCGCCCCTGTCGATGGCGTTGCGGCGGGAACAGTTGTGACGATCAACAACATTACCACGACCACGACGACTTCGGTCGGAACTGTGGCCTTCACCGACTCCGCCAACCGCGGCCTGAGCACCTCAGGTGACGCTGTCTATGCCTTCCAAGGGAGCAGCCACACAGCCGAGGTATTCCTTGCGGAAATCAGCTCGGACGCGGCCGCATCCATCGTCAACTCCGGTCTGACGGCCGGAAGCACCGCGGTGGTTCTCAGCGCAAATTCCGACGGAGCCCGCTACAAAGGATCCCGGTCAAACCAGACGACCTTTGCAGGTTACCTGAGCCTGATCGGCAATGTCGCCACCAACTGGGATGATATCGCCAACGGCGACGGCACGACCTATCTGCCGTTCAATACGACCGCCTTCACACTCTCGAGTGGATCTGCCAGCGTGAATCTTTCCGTCAGTGCCAGCACCGGCACCGAGGCGGCAGCCACCGTCATCACCGTCACCGCCACCGCCAGTGCTGCCGTCAGCGGCGATCAAACTGTTTCCCTCGCTGTCACCGGCACCGGCATCACCGCCGGGGATTACACCTTGTCCAACGCTACGATCACGATCCTTGACGGACAAACCACCGGGACGGTTACATTCACCGTGGTTAATGATGTCATCGTGGAAGGGACCGAGACCGCGACATTGACAATCTCGAGCCCGTCTGCAGGGCTTACTTTGGGCTCCACCACGGCTCAGAACGTCGCCATCGACGACGACGACGTGATCACCGTGAATCTCGCGGTGAGTGCCAACACCGGCACCGAAGCCGCGGCGACTGTGATTACCGTCACCGCCACGGCCAGTGGGCCCGTCACAGGCGACCAAACCGTGAATGTCGCTGTCACCGGCACTGGCATCACTGCCGGGGATTACACCTTGTCCAACGCAACAATCACGATCCTCAATGGACAGACCACGGGAACAGTGACTTTCACGATCGTTGACGACGCGGTATATGAAGGAACCGAAACCGCCACGCTGACGATCTCCAGTCCGACAGCGGGAATCACCCTTGGCACAACTCTTGGGCAAGATGTTGCCATCACCGACAACGATCCTGCATCGAGCGGACCCTACAGCAGCGCCAATCGCGACATCCTGGCCGCCAACACCACCACCTGGTCGCCTGCCGGCGTGACGGTCAACGGCACCACATTTGTCAACCTCGGCCTTCAAGGTGTTGGTCGCGTGCCAGCCAATTCGATCGACTCCGCCACGGGTGAGACGCTGGGATCGATTTCGGACATGCAGATTTCGAAATGGAGAAAAAATGGCGACGGCAGCTACAGCGGCACTTTCAACTTCCTGCCCGACCGCGGTTACAACAGCGGTTCGATTTACTCGAACTACGCAGCGCGCTTGAACAACTTCGATTTCACCTTCACTCCTTACACCAGCTCGGCGATCACCGGCTTGCAAAACCAGATCGCGATGACCTTCACGGGTTCCGAACGTTTCACCTATGATCACGATGCGAACTCCGGCACAGCGGCGGTTTACACCACCGGCTTGAACGCCACCGGCACAGCCACCCTTTTCGGAACGACCGTGCCAACGGCTTCCGGAAACTCCACCCAGTCGGACGGCACGGTCAGCAACCGTCTCACGCTGGACTCCGAGGGACTGGTTCTCGACATGCGCACTGGCAAAGTCGGGTCTGGCTGGATTGGCGACGAATACGGCGCTTCGGTTTATCACTTCAACAGCGCCAAGCAGATCGACGGGCAATTGATCCTTCCCGCTGCGTTGATTCCGCACAAGCCTGCGACCACGACCAACTTCAACGGCACACCGGACAATGGTCGTCGTGACAACCAAGGCATTGAAGGCATCGCCCAAAGCCCCGACGGCACACGTTTGTTCGTGTTGCTGCAGAGCGCGACGGTTCAGGACAGCGGTTCCGGAAACCAAGGCCGCTCGAACACCCGCCTGCTGGTTTACGATGTTTCCTCGACCGACACGCCGAGCGATCCGATCGATCAGTATGTGATTCGACTGCCGCGAGTGGATACCGATGGCAACTTGGCCGTTGACCGCACCGCTGCGCAGAGCGCGATCATCGCCCTCAATGACCAGCAGCTCTTGATCCTCTCCCGCGACGGCAATGGTCGTGGTGCCTCGGGTGCGCCGGTTTTCAAGTCGGTTCTTCTTGCCGATCTTTCCACCGCAACGGACATCGATGGCACCTATGATGCCGAAGCAGCCCAGGTATCGCCTAACGGAACACTCTCCGGGTCGATCACTCCATTGAACTGGACCGAAGCACTGAATCTTATTGGCAAGCTCGATTTGAGCGTCACCGAAGTCGAACAATTCGGTCTCAATCTGAACGCCGCACCGGGGGACATCAATTCGATTTGCGAAAAATGGGAGGCGCTGAGTCTGGTGTCCGCCAATGATCCGGCATTCCCGAATGACTACTTCCTGTTTGTGGGCAACGACAACGATTTCGTGACCTTCAGCATCAAGTATCTCGATGCAGCGGGCACTGTGCAGACGGCTGTCGGAGGCTTGGAGAATGACTCCGTGGTGCTTGCCTTCCGGGTGCGCATGACCGGGACCTTCAACCAGGCTCCCTTTGTTCCGAATTCGCTCGTCGATCAAGCGGCTACCGCCACCACCGCCTTCTCCTACACCTTCGCAGCGAACAGCTTCGCCGATCCCGAAAGCGGCACCTTGTCGTATGTCGCATCCCGGCTTGATGATTCCGCTCTGCCGGCATGGCTGTCGTTCAACCCCGCCACCCGCAGCTTCTCCGGCACGCCGACGGGAGCGGACGTGGGTTCCTTGCTGGTGAAAGTCACCGCCACCGACAATGGTTCGCCTGCACTGGCTACGAGCGCCTGCTTCACGATCACGGTTGGTCCAGCCCCGCTGACACCGATCGAAACATGGCGTCAGTTCTATTTCAACACCACCGCGAACAGCGGCCTCACGGCCGACGATGCCGACTTCGACGGCGATGGTGTTCTGAATCTGATGGAATACGCGCTCGGCAGCAATCCCACGCTCACCAGTGGCAACCACGGACAAGCCGCCCTGCCCGTGGGAGTGTTGAATGACAGCGGAGATCCTTTGTTGGGCGATCGCTATTCGCTGAGTTTCACCATCAACTCACCCGCACCCACCGACCTGACCTACACGGTCGAAGCCGGTGACGATCTGGAAAACTGGACGCCGGTTGCGCAAAGCACGGGCGACAGCACATGGGCCTGGTTGGCGGGTGGTACCGCGCACACTGTCGTCGGCACACCATCCGCAGGCCGGGTGACGATCAAGGTGGGCGATTTGGTTCCGCAGGCTGGCAATCCAAAACGGGTGATGCGCCTGAAAGTCAGCAAGTAAAACAGCGACGGGCACTTCTTTGTTCACAAGCGGTCATGCCTTTCGGCGTGGCCGCTTTTTTCAGTCGGCGTCTCCACGAGATCGAAAAGGGAAATCATCTCTGCTGAGGGGAGGAATTTTCTTGCCGCGACAGGCTTTGAGGCGATCACTTTTCCGGTTGTTTCGGAGCAGGTCGGGATTCGCCGAGGGCGATGGCGACATCCTGATTCAACACGCGCAGATCGTTGCGGAGCAGGGCGATCGACTCCCGTGCCAGCTTGTCGTGGTAGCCCTCGACATATCCATAGCCGAAGCCGCGTTCGTGGATTTTCTTGCTGGCTCTGGCGAGAGTGCGCGCGGTGTTTGAAAGGTTCAATGCCGTGTTGTAAAGCGTTCTGACTTTGGTGGACACGAGTTTTTCCAGGGGATCCAAAATCTTGCGGCTTTCCTCGTGGGCGGCCTGGATCTGCGCCGTGTTCAGATCGGCGAGCGACCAGTTTTCGTAGGTCGCGGTGATCGGTTGCAGTGGCAACATGGCGCGCCGGATTTCGTGGGCGATAATTTTGTCATTGAGAACCCTGGGCCGCTGGCCTTTGGCCTGCATCAACAGGCATTGCACGGAGGCATACTGCGGCAATGCCGTCGCCAGAGCCTCAAGCCTTTTGCTGACATAAGGATTGGTGACAAACGGCCCGAGTGTGTTGGTGGCTTTCTGGCGGATGCCCGCGAAATTCGCCAGAGCCTCGGCCACGGCGGGATCCGGTGATTTTTTGCTGAAACGAATCAGCTCGTCGAGATTCTCCGCCAGCAGGATGTCGTGCTTCATGAAAAACGATAGATTTTCAAGCGCCAGCAGACTGGGCAGCAACTCCGCGGCGGCTTTCGGCAGGACGATCCGCGACGGCGGTGCGCTGTCGAGCAAGGAGATCAGTTCCCAGCTGTTGGGTGGCAATATCAGCTTGTCGTCCTTGTCGACAATGCCCATCACGATTCCGACGGGCTCTTCGCCGCTCAGGGAGGCGGAGCCCAGCACAGCGGCGGCGGCGGAGATGTTGGCGTTATTGCGGATGGCCGAATAGACTTCGACGCCTTCGATGCCCAGGCCGATGATTCCGTTTTTCGGCAATCCCTTGTAGCGTTGGTTCAGGAAGGGCGCGGTGTTCTGGTTGATGCCCAGCAGGATTGGCCTGCTTCGCTCTTCACTGACATTGTCCAGATGGTAGTGGAATGGTTCCCACTCTTTGCCGGTCGATGCTTTCATCGTCACGGTGGCGACTTTCAGGGCGTAGACTTTTTTTTCTTCATGGTAGAGCCAAAGAGGGCTTTGCACGCTGGCACTTTGCAAGGCGAAGTCAATTACCCCGCTGGGCGTGAGCAGCGGTTTTAATTCCTCCGTCGGCATTGTCTCCGGGTTGGGTTTGAGACCTTCGGTCGGCGTGTTGCTGGCTTTGGCGAATTCGGAGGCAGGTGCGACCCAGCCGTTCCATCGTCCCGTCTCCGATTGGAAAGCGGCGGCTTCACGGCGCTCGGGCTGGAATTTTGCCAGCACATCACCCAGGCAGTTCGCGAGTGTCTGACCGTCGCGACCCGCTTCCTCGCTGGAAAGCCATCTCTGGGTCTGCCAGGCATCGTTGATTGCATCGTCCAACTCGGGTTTCGATGCCGCCGCCGGTTGTTTCTCAAAGGTGAAAGCATCGCCGAGCAATTCCACATTGCGGTTCATCGGATCGAGCGCGCGGGCCATCGCCAGCAATTGCGCGGCCACCCGTGGATGGCTTGCGTCCCCAGGTTTCAAACTGCTGCACAAGGTGGTGAGTTGGCGGGAGAGCTGCGACATCGTCTCCAGGTCGATCGGCACCTGATCGCGACAGAAAGGCGCTTGTTCCGTCGGCGGGATGAACCGCGCCATCGCCAACGGACTGGTGAGGAAAAGCAGGGCCATCATCCGCAGGATCGCGCCGGTGTGCATGGGTTTCGTGGTCATGGTTGGTGGACTGCCATTGACCCGGAAACAAGCCAACGGGACCAAGGTTGCAAATTATCGACCGCTTGTCAAATTCTCCCTTGGCGGATCACTGAAAATCACGCGCACCGAAGCATGGCGGAAAAATCCATGGCGAGGCGGGCGCGATGCTGTCATAGTGCCGACGCGCCCATGAAACGACTCGACCGGAAACTGCAAAACCTCCTCCGTGGATCGACAGCCAGCGCGGATTTCATCATTGCCGATGCCAAGGATGCCGACATGGCATTCGGCATCACCGCACCCGGCCCGCAGCGCGGTGCCTGCCGCCACGGCTACAATGAATCGGAAGGTTGCTGGAAAACCCTGCCCCAATACCGCGAGCAAATCCGCGCGGTGATCGCGCAGGACATTGTCGACATCGTATTGCTCTCCGCCTCGAACCTGGAACAGCTCGGCATGGTGGAGAAACTTTTCCACAACTCCGCAATCACCCCCGCCGCGCGGGCGAACGACACAACGGATGTTTGGGCGGTTCGCGGTGGCAAGTACCCGACCGAATCTCCGTCGCGCTCGTTCCGCTCGGCCACGCTCGACCACATCATGCATGGTTCGTTGGCCGACAATCGCGGCCAGCCCTTCACCGGCGCGGACCTGGGGCTTTATTCGATCACCTTCACCAACAACATCGACTGGGATTACAAGGCCCTGCAGGACTACCACGATTTCCGCATCGAGGCCGAGCGCAAACGTTTCCGCTATTTTCTCGAAGTATTCAATCCGAATGTCGATCCCGGCATCCCGGATAAAAAGGTCGCATCTTTTCTAAACGACCACGTGATTCGCACCTTGGCCGGTGTCACGCAGTCAGGACGACCCCTGTTTCTCAAGATTCCCTACAACGGCCCCGGACCGCTCGAAGAATTGGTCGCCTATGACCCGCAACTGGTGGTCGGCATTCTCGGCGGCAGCGCCGGCACCACGCTCGATGCGTTTCAATTGATCCACGATGCCCGGAAATACGGTGCCCGCGTGGCGTTGTTCGGACGCAAGATCAATCTATCGGAAAGCCCGCTGGCATTCATCGAGTTCCTGCGTCGGGTGGTCGATGGGGAAATCTCCCCGCCCGATGCCGTGAAGGCCTATCACGCTGTGCTTCAACAAAGCGGCATTCGCCCGCTCCGCCCGCTGCAACAGGATCTGCAACTGACCACGCAAAAAACGAGCTATCGGTGAAGACATCCGACGACCATGAGCCACGACCGCATTCTCTAACGAAATTGGCGGAGCGAATCACGCGCCACGACCTGCGTGAGTGCCGGGTCGTGACCGGTTTCGATGGATTCGTCGATGAAATGATCACCCTGGTCGGCGAACGGAGGTCGCTCGATGATTTCAGCGCGGTGCCCGACATCGCATCTTTCGCGTCGATGGTCGCCGCGTCCGCCGGGCACAGCAGCCTGCGCGAGATTGTCGTCAACGACGTGCATCCCGGCGGCTGCGCGGTGAATGTTGCTGACGGTCTCGCCAGCCTCGGAGTGCGGGTCGATTGTTTTGCCACGGCCGGCGATCCCGTGCATCCTGCATTTGCGTCGATCGCGGGGAAATGCCATGCTTTTCACAGTTGGGGATCCGAACCCGGACGCACGCTCGCTTTTGAATTCAACGACGGCAAGCTGATGTTCAGCGCGGGTTCGCAGCTCGCAGGTTTCACTCCGGCAGCGGTGCGGGCGCGACTGGCCGATGGTGTGTTTTTTCAAGCCTGCGAGTCCGCACAGGTCATCGCCCTCACCGACTGGACGATGTATCCGCACATGACCGCCGTTTGGCGGATGCTGCAAACGGAGGTGTTTTCCCGGCTCGATCATCGGCCGCGTTTTTTCATCGATCTCGTCGATCCCTCGAGCCGCTCGCCGCAGGACATTCTCGCCATGGCCGCCCTGTTGCGCGATTTCGAGGCGAACGGAACGTTGACTTTGGGACTCAACGGCAACGAGGCGAACATCCTCTGCCGGCTGCACGATCTAACAGAATTCGATGCCGCTGCCGCGATGTCGGACATCGCCCGTCAGGCATCGTCATTGCGGGAGACCTTGCAAATTTCCCGCGTGGTGATTCATCGCGCCCGTTTCGCCGTAAGTGCGACACATGGGCAAACATGCATGCAGGCCGTGCCGTATTGCGAAAAGCCCCGAAAAAACACCGGCGCGGGGGATCGTTTCAACGCCGGCTATTGTCTCGGCCTCGCTCTCGGCGCGGATGCGGCGGAATCACTCGCCCTTGCCTGCGGTGTCGCCGGATTTTTCGTCCGCCACGGACACAGCGCCGACAAACCGCAGTTGCTCGATTTCCTGCGGGCCTGGAACGAGGGCACGGTTGACTGACAGAGATGAGCGTTGCCAAGTCCGGATGATGCATTAGCATGGCCGCCGATGATCACACGTGAGGAAGTGATGTTTTTCGACACGGACTGCGGCGGAGTAGTGCACAACCTCGCCTACCTGCGGATGATTGAAACCTGCCGCACCCGGCTCGCGGCGAAGCTGGGCCTGGACCTGCCGACGATGTCGGAAACGCGGCTGTATCCGGTGGTGGTGCGCACCGAGGTCGATTATCGGGCACCCGCGAAACTCGGCGACTGGTTGCGCATCGAAGGCAGACTCGCCGAGATCGAGGGCGCGAAATTCTGGTGTTCCTTCGTGATGATCCGCGAGTCCGACGGCCAGATTCTCGTGCGCGCTCGTCAGGCGCTGGCGCTGGTGCAAATGCCCGAAGGCAAACCCAAACGCCTGCCGGAGTCACTGAAGGCGCATTTGCTGAAGGAAGGGTGATCATTGCGCTGGTGTTGCGAATTGATCCGCACCGCTCTCTCGCAAACGCGCCTCAATAAAGGCTCTGTCCTCCTGTTGGGCCCGATACGCGCTGAAGAATTTGGCTTGCGCTGGTTTGTTGAAACGCAGTATCCATGAATCCCCACGCTGCAAATCCAAAGAAACCCACCATTCAAAATGATCAAGATTATCGATAATCTCCTGTCCCCTACCTATGCTGACAATATCCTCAACGATGCTGTGCATGCTCTCCAGTATTTTTATTCAAAGGAGACCGCGAGACCAGCCGGGGGCGAGCAACTTTTCAAGGATGAAAACACCATTGATTATGGTCAATTCGCTTGTCCCATTGTTGTGTCACCTGAAGAACCAGCACCGGCATTCGGGTTTTACATGAATCTGATAAGACCGTTGATTTATACCGCCATCGACCGTGCACCGGAAATTGAAATTCACGGAATCGTCAGAATCAAATTCAATCTTCTGTTGCAACAGAAAGATGCTCCCGAGTTTCATTACAACATCCCCCACAAGGATGCGAAGGATTCAGCGTATTCCATGGTCTATTATTGCAATGACAGCGACGGGGACACGTTTCTGTTCAACGAGTTTTATCAACATGGTCGGCTGCCCACAAAACTTACGATCGCAGAACGTGTCACCCCGAAGAAGAATCGCGCGGTTATCTTCGAGTCCCACCGCTATCATGCGTCATCAAACCCAAGGATCAACAAGGACCGAATGATCATCAATTTTGTCTTTCATGCAAGCAAGCGCTAGTTTCCCATGCCCATGCAACAATGGAATGGAGCGCTGTGTCGCCGCCTGAAACCCCTGAGCAATCGCGAATGATTTGATCTCGCCAGTCGCGGCTTCCTCATGTAACTATTCCACCGAAGCTTGCATTCGGAATTCCCACAATGATTTTTCCGCGAATCAAAAAGATGATCAAGGCCGTAACAGCCCGGCTGGTTCTGGCTGTGAAGTTCCTGCCCCGGGAGATTCGCGCGGCATTTCTCATCATGGGAGTCGAAGCCGCAGGTCGCAGCATGCTATCGCCGCGGCGGCTCATCAGCTTGTATTTTCATTGCTCCGATCCGATGTTGCCGCAAGGATGTTTTGTCGAATGCGGTGTCGCGCGCGGCGGCTCGCTCGCGATCATGTCATTCGCCTCAGCGGGGAAACGATCGGTCTGGGGCTTCGACAGTTTTGAAGGCATGCCGCAACTGACGGAGGAGGACAAAAGCGATGGTGAGGAGTGGGTGGGATACCGATGCTCGGGACCTGACGGGCTACGTGAAGCCCAGCGGACATTGAAAAGTTTTCATGCGGCGGGCGACTGGGTCAAACTGGTGCGTGGCTGGTTTGAAGATACCTTGCCACCCGCTGTGGCCGGGTTGGCTCCGATTGCGGTGTTGCGCCTGGACAACGACTGGTATGAATCGACCCGCTTCTGTCTGGAAACGCTTTATGCAAGCGTGGCCGAGGGCGGGCTGGTCATTATCGACGATTACCATACGTTCATCGGTTGCAAAACGGCCGTCGATGAGTTTCGACAAAAACGCGGAATCACCAGTCCGATGATCACAACCGAATCCTGCTCGGAGGCATACTGGCGCAAGTTGGTCTAGGACACGTCCGATTGCGGGCGGAGTGCGGGCAATCCCAAAAAAGCATGGACAGCCATGCATATCCGGGTATTTTCCCCCCAGTGAATCGCGAAATGAGCTTTGCCCTGGGATCCTTGCTTTTGATCGGCCTGTTTCCCGTTGTTGCCGCCGAACCAATTGTCGCCGGGGTGGCAACCAGCAAACTGGATCCGGAACTCAAGGGACAGGTTTTGATCGAGGAACTGAATTGCGCTTCCTGTCACAGCGCGGACCCCTCGCTGGCAGGGCGTTCGAAAAAAGCGCCGCGACTTTCCGATGTCGGCTCGCGCGTGAACCCGGCGTATCTCCAAGCCTTCATCGGCGATCCGCACACGGTCAAACCCGGCACGACCATGCCCGACCTGCTTTCGCAGCTTGGCGGCGAGGAAAAAAAACAGGTTGCGCAATCCATCACCCACTTTTTGCTATCGCTGAAGAAGAACGACTTTTCCCTGCAAGCGCCCGATACGGTGGCGGCGGAAAAGGGCAAGGTGTTGTTCCATTCGCGCGGCTGCGTTCAATGCCATTCGCCACGCGACGACAAGGGCGTGGAGCTGTCGATCGCGAATTCGGTTCCGCTCGGGGCTCTGGAAAAGAAATACAGCGTCGCGAGCCTGAGCGAATTCCTGCGCCAGCCGCACGCGAGCCGGCCGTCCGGACGCATGCCCGACATGCGCCTGCAAGGCCAGGATGTCGAACGCATCGCCCATTATCTTTTGCAGAATACCCGCGTGCCGGGGCCGCTCGCTTATAAAATGTACCGCGGCAAGGTTTGGGAAGGCCTGGGCTCTGCGGAGGTCAAAGCCGAGCGGGCCGGACTGGTGAAAGACTTCGATTTGAAAAGTCTCGGTGGTGTCCAGCACCACACGGCCATCGAATATGACGGCTGGTTGAACATCACCCGCAAGGGAAGCTATACGTTTTATCTAACAATGAACGGCGGATCGCTGATCGTGGATGGGAAACCTCTCGTTCAGGAGGACCCCAGTGATCGACGCGGCGTCAAGGACCTGAAAGGCACAGTGGACCTCGACAGCGGCTGGCGTCGCATCCAGCTCACTTATTTCCATACCGGGCACGAACCGAAATTCTCCTGCCAAATGGAAGGCCCGGAATTCACCCGACAGGCGATTCCTTCATCGATGCTTTCGGTGTCTAACGAAAAAATTCCGGCCTTTGTCGCGCCCGATGTCGATGCCGGTCTCGCCGCGCGGGGTCGGGAGAATTTTGAAAAAATCGGTTGTGCGAATTGCCATGACGATCTCAAGGTGCCTGCCCGTCCCGGACCAGCGCTTGCCAAATTGGACAGCAGTCGCGGATGCCTCAGTGCGACGGCCGGGGCCTGGCCGAAGTATGACTTGAATGTCGAACAGCGCGGTTGGATTGCCAAGGCCATGCCGAATGCGGAGAAACCGCAGCTCACCGACAAGCAAAAGATCGACAAAACCCTGGTCACTTTCAACTGCCTCGCCTGCCATGAGCGCGATGGTCTCGGCGGAATCGCCCCGGAGCGCAAAGAGTTTTTCACCGGAACGCAACCCGGACTGGGAGACCAGGGCCGCATTCCGCCGCCACTGTCTCATGTCGGCGCGAAGCTGAAACCCGAATGGATCGCCGAAGTTCTCTTGCACGGCAAACGCCAGCGCGAGTATGTCGATGCCAGCATGCCGCAGTTCGGTGAGGCGAACGTCGGGCATCTTGTCGAGCTGTTTGGCAAGGTCGATCAACTGGAAGCGGCGGTCATGCCGAAAGTCGCCAGCATCAAGGAATCCAAAAGCGCCGGTTACGAGATGATCGGCTCCACGGGATTCAGCTGCATCGCCTGTCATGAATTCAATGGCCAGAAATCGGGCGAATTGAGCGCGCTCGACATCAGCCACGTGACCGAACGAATCCAGAAAAACTGGTTCTATCTCTACATGAAGCAGCCCTCGCGGTTTCATCCGACGGTGATCATGCCGAGCTACTGGCCGGGCGGTCAGTCGATTCGACCAACCATTCTCGGCGGCAACACCGACCAGCAGATCGAGGCGTTGTGGACATATCTGGAGGACGGTCCGCGCGCGAAAAAACCGTTAGGCTTGTCGCGGCAGTCGAATGAACTGAACGTCAGTGACGTGACCGAAATCTGCCGGGGTCGCAGCTCGGTCGGCTATCGCGGGATCGCGGTGGGATATCCCGAACGCATCAATCTGGCGTTCGATTCCGGAGAAATGTCGCTGCGCCAACTCTGGAAGGGCGATTTCGCCAATGCGGATATGGGATCGTTTCATCCGCGCGGCACGGACTTGATTTCCTTTCCGCAGGGCATTCCGTTTCACCGCCTGAAATCGCTCGACGACAACTGGCCGTACAAAGGAAAAAACGATCAGGCATTTCCCCAGGACCAGGGCTATCAGTTCCGCGGGTATCATCTCGATGCCGCACGCAGGCCGACGTTTCTCTATCACTACGGCGACGTCGCAGTGGAGGATTATTTCGAGGATGTCCATGACAAGGACGGCAAGCCGTATTTCAAGAGGACGCTTCGCTTCGATGCCGGTTCCGCTCAAAAACCGTTTTATTTCCGCGCCGCCGCAGGCAAGAAGATCGAGAAGTCATCCGAGCGCGTTTTCGGCATCGATCAACTGCAATTGCGCATCACCAGCGATCACAAGGCCATCGTGCGCGACGGCAGTCCGGCCGAACTGTTGATTCCGCTGACCCTTCCGAAAGGCCGCTCCACCCTCACCCTCGAATTCCAATGGTAAATTCACGTCATCTCATCGCTGTGCTGGCCTTGGTCAACACCCCGTTTCTTCGCGCCGACGAAGACCTCGGGGCGATGTGGGGCACTGCCCAGGAAGAGGCGAAATACTATCCCATCGTCAACATCCCGATCCCTCCCGCTGTGCCGATGCGTCCCGGTGGCATGGAAATGCTGCCCGACGGACGACTGGCGGTCGGCACGCGGCGCGGCGACATTTATTTCGTCAAGGGTGCGTTCGATTCCCCGCCGAAACCGGAGTTTCAGTTGTTTGCCAGCGGCCAGGATGAAATCTTTTCGCTTTCGTGGAAGGATGGCGCGCTCACCTCCACCAGTTGGGGGGAGGTCACCCGCATCACCGACATCGATGGCGATGGTGTGGCCGACAACTACGACACGCTGACCAGCAACTGGGGCTACGCCGAGGGTCACGAATTCGCCTTTGCCTCCAAACACGACCCCTCGGGCAACATCTGGGTCGCGCTGGGCCTGAGCGGATCGTATGAATCGCACAATCTCTTCCGCGGTTGGGCGGTGAAAGTGACACCGGATGGAAAAATGATTCCGATCTGCAGCGGTCTGCGCAGTCCCGGTGGCGTCGGTGCGAACGCGGAAGGCGCGATGTTTGTCATCGAGAGCCAGGGCCCATGGAACGGTTGTTGTTCGTTGAAACATCTCAAGGAAGGCGGCTTTCTCGGACATCCCGCGAGTTACAACTGGTATCCCTACGTCCCCGGCATGAAAGCACCGGCGAACGAACCGAACAGCGATTCGCGCATGGCGGTGGAAAAGAAGCGGGTTCCTGAACTGGTACCGCCCGCCGTGCGATTTCCTTATATCAAAATGGGCCGCTCGATTTCCGGGTTCCGCATGGACAAAACCGGCGGCAAGTTCGGCCCTTTTGCCAACCAGCTTTTTCTCGGCGACTACACACTGAGCATCATCCTGCGCGCGACAACCGAACAAATCAACGGCGTCTGGCAGGGCGCCTGTTATCCCTTCCGCGAGGGTCTGGCATCGGGGACCATGAATGTGGAGTTTTCCCCCACCGGCCAATTGATCGCGGGGGGATTCACCACCAACACCCAGTGGCCGGTGCGCGGAACCGAGCCGTTCGCGCTCCAACGCATCGACTGGACGGGCATCGTGCCTTTCGAGATCAAGGAAATCAATATCAAGAAGGACGGTTTCCTGTTTCACTTCACCAAACCTGTCGACCCGGTAGTCGCGGCGGTCACGGACAACTACACGATTTCCACCTACACGCACATTTATCACGGCGGCTACGGCAGCCCCGAGGTGGACCAGACCACCCCGCGCGTGACCAAGGCGCTGGTCTCGCCGGATGGCCTGTCGGTGATGCTCTCTCTGGATAAAATCACCGAAGATCACATTCACGACTTCGACCTTGCGAAAATCACCTCCCCGGACGGCCAGCATCTGCTGCACAACAAGGCCTACTATACAGTCAACGAAATCCCGAAAAAGTAATCCACCACTCCCAACCGTCATGACATCATTGCTGCATCGTTTGTTTCCCTGCTTCGCCCTTTTTCTAACAAGTGGTGCCCTCCACGCCGAGGACAGCCCGCAGTGGTTGACCTATCCCGGCGGCGAGGGACCCGGCAAGGGCAAGAAGATCGTGCTGATCGCCGCCGATCAGGAGTATCGCAGCGAGCAGTCGATGCCGATGATGGCGAAGATCCTCAGCAAACATCACGGCTTCGATTGCACGGTGCTGTTTGCGGTGAATGAAAAAGGCGAGGTCGATCCGACCATGCCGGTCTATCCCGAGAAGGGAAAGGAGTTCAAGGAACACCACATCCCCGGCCTTGAAAATCTGGCCTCGGCTGACCTGGTGATTTTCTTTGCCCGACTGCTGACGTTGCCGATGTCCGAACGGGAAATGATCGTGAAATACATCGACTCCGGAAAACCGATCCTCGCACTTCGCACCGCCAATCATGGATTTCACGGCGCATTGCCCTACAAGATCAACGGCAAGCAGGTGGACTGGGGCAACGAGGTGCTCGGTGGAGCATTCATGGGTCACCATGGCCGCTGGATGCAGGATTCGACCCGCGGCAACATCGTTCCGGAATTGAAGGACCATCCGATTCTCATCGGCGTGAGCGACATCTGGGGGAACTCCGACGTGTATCGTACTTACAAGGAGGGCACCAGTCTTCCCGCCGGCTGCACCGCTTTGGTCTGGGGTCAGCCACTGATGGGTCGCAAGCCTGACGATGCACCGAATAAGGAACTCGAGCCGCTACCAGTTGCTTGGTTCAAAAACTGGAAAACCAGCGAAGGCAAAACGGCGCGGGTTTTTCAATCGACCATGGGCAGTGGCACCGACCTCGAAAGCGCGGGCCTGCGCCGTTTGATCATCAATGCGGCCTACTGGAGCATGGAAATGGAATCCGCCATCACCGCCGAGCGCAGTGTTGACATCGTCGGCAGCTACAAACCACTCAAAAGCGGTTTCGACTATAAGGAACTCGGGGTCGAACCGAAGCCGGTTTCGGCGTATAAATAAATTCGGAAGCGGCAGCCGATCTTGGCGCTGTAGGTGCGGTATCTATCAACCTGATGTGGCAACCTACGGAGCTGCAATTCTTATTATGCCGCCGCGCATCAAGTTATGTGAAATTGATTCCTTAATCCAACCTCAATAAATCCGTGGAATCTGCGTAATCTGTGGTTTAAAACACTTACCAAATTGACACTTGTTTTTCACAAATTGTCATGCGGGGAGTATAATACATCGGTCGCAAGGTCGGCCGCACCGCCAGCCACAGCACCTACCGCTGGAAAGACTGCGCCTAGCAGTCTGTCTGACTTAAACTTCCGCTCAAAATCAATATGTGGACTTTCAGGTCGAGCTAACACTTGATTTGGTAGTTGATTTTCACTAATTTCTGAAACTAATGTATATCAGGAAATCTAACGGTTAGTATGGGGCCTTGCCGCCACAACATGCTGTATCGAAGGCGCTCAGACAGGCTTTATCTTGTGCTTTCTAAGTCCGACAGGCTGCTAGGGCATTTGCGAAATGTCCGAAACCATTTCAGGCGGCGATTTCGTCAAACAACACGAGGTCCGGCAATGAACCTAGAAACCGCAGTTACAACGCTAGAATAGGCTCAAATGCGATTGATTTCGTCTTCAAACCATTGATGCAGCGTTACCAACATGCAAATTACATTTTTGCCACGCTTTCACCGATTAGGTGAAAAGAAAAACGAAGCGTATTTCCTCTCTATCCCATGTTCTACAAGGCTTTAAGAGAAATTCTGCAATTCCAACTGCGAACTTTAGGTTGATCACTTCCTCCCCCCCTTTTTCCGCTCGAATCTTTCGGTTGACTGGGCTTGACATCTGATGCGTGATGCGTGATGTTATTGCCATGAGAACGACGATCAATCTGGATGACGATGTCCTGGAGACGGCGAAAATGCTGGCTGTGCGGGAGAACAAACCGTTGGGCAAGGTGATTTCCGGATTGCTGCGGCGGGCGGTGGAACCCGCTGCTCAAGCACCTGTGGAGCGCAATGGAATGCCGCTGTTCCCGGTCGCACAGGGGGCGAGGGCGGTGACCTCTGAGATCGTTAGGGAACTTCTGGACGAAACGCCGTGAAACGTTTTCTCCCCGATGTGAATGCCTTGCTGGCCTTGCTCGATCCGATGCACGTACACCACGAGGCGGCGCATCAGTGGGTTGCGAACCGGTCGCCCTTTCGAATCATCCTCTGTTCGCATGTGGTGAACGGTGTGATCCGGGTGGCCAGCCAGCCGAAATACCCGAACTGCCTTGGCACCAGCAGCCGGGTCAGGGATGTGCTGCGGGATTTTGTGCAAAAGGTGAATACGCTCTCCTGCGAAAAGGACATTTCTCTGCTGGATGATCAAGTTCTGTTGCAATCCGACACGCTCACCCCATCGAGGGTTTCCGTTCTTTATCTTCTGGCTTTGGCTGCTGCGAACGATGCGCGTTTCGTCACATTCGACACACGGATTCCGGCAGATGCGGTGGCTGGGGGTGCTGCGGCGCTGGAGACCATTCTGATTTCGTGAAATCATGATCCTCACCATCGGCACAAGTCGAGTAGGACCGGCGACGGACTGAGTGCATTGAGCTGACCAGGATGACACCGGAGAAAGCCCCTTGTCGTTTGTCTGGGAAACTGCGCTCATGTAAGGAGTCGCAGCATTCTGCTGCGTTCTTCTGTTCCCGAAAGCAACCGCAGCAGAATGCTGCGACTCCTTTCAGCGGGGACATGAAACTCTACCAAGAGAGCAAAGAGGGACTCAAACAGATGAAAACATATAAAAAAATGCCTCTTCCGCAAAATCTGTGGGTAAAAAGCACCATTGTGGGAAAATAAACATTTGTGATGACGAGCGTATTTGGTAAGTCAAGTGGTCAAAAAAAACAACCATTCCGCTCGCCATCACAGTTAAAAACCTACTCCGTAAATCGTGCCCGATCAAGGGCTTTCTTTTTCGCACCGTCGAAATGACTGAGAGCCCCAAGAAGCTGATCAAAGTCACCATCGAGCCACGCAAAAACAACCGTGCCAAATGCTCTTGCTGCGGCAAATCCGGTCCCACCTACGACACCTCCCCC
>CAMAQB010000066.1 GCA_945860285.1 Akkermansia muciniphila
CGGGACTCCACTTCAGGACTCGCTCCGCTCGCCCTTCAGTTCCATCCCGCAACACCGCGAAAGAACCAACGAAACAAAACAACCAATCAGACGAAACGACTCCTCGCCGAGATATTCGCTAACAATTTGAATCCGCCGCCCAAAAAACAGAGCGGTCCGACGGTTGACCGCGATTACGTGGTGGTGCTCTCCGACTTCACTCACGAAAACCCATCTCTGGTGATGCGGACGCTGATGCGGGGCAGCAGTAATTACGCGATCCGCAAGGGCACCATGCAGTCGATCACGGGAGCCATTAGGGCGGGCTCGCTCGCCGATTACTGGGCGCGGGAAAATCACGTTTGTTACCGATGGATGTGTCGGACATCGCCTATGATGCGTTTCTCATCAATGGCCACGAACAACAATTCCTCCCGGCCAAACCCCGTGATCGCATCCGCATGCGGCTCATCAATGCCGGGGCCGCCACCTATTTCTTCGTGCATTCGGCATTTCCCGAGATAACCATCGTGGCCGCCGATGGCAACGAAGTTCGACCCCATAAAACGAATCGTCTGTTGATGGGAATGGGTGAAACCTACGACATCATTGTCACCATGGCGGACTCCGGAAGTTGCGAAATCCGCGCCACGGCACAGGACGTATCCGGCCATGCCTCCTTGATGCTTGGCAGCGGAGCGGCGCGCATGGCTGGGGACATCGTTCGCCCCAACTACTACAGCATGGATCACATGGTGGCCCAGTCGCTGGACATGAACGACGACCCGCTTCATCCCAATGCCTCTCCCTACAAGCATCTGCGGGCATTGCACAAAACCGGATACGGAAAAAAACATCCAACCCGCAGCATCGACCTGCATCTGACCGGGGACATGGAGCGCTACCGCTGGTCGTTCAATGACAAAACCCTTTACGAGGAAAGCACGATCCTGATGAAGCGGGGAGAAGTGCTGCGCATCAATCTGGTCAACGACTCGATGATGCACCATCCGATCCACCTGCACGGCCATTTTTTCCGCATGATCAACGAAGCGGGCGCCTACTCGCCGCTGAAACACACCGTCGACCTGCCACCGATGAGAGCAGGCACGATTGAATTTCTTACCAACGAGCTGGGTGACTGGTTCTTTCATAGTCACCTTCTCTACCACATGGACGCCGGCATGGCGCGGGTGATCAGTTACGACGACCAGGAAGCGGATCACCGTCCGAACCTCGGCCCCTCGGCCTACGAGCCCTGGTATTAGATGGTCGATGGCGTGATCCAGTCCAACATGACCATGGGCATGGCGGCAATCATGTGGGGAAGGGAGAATTTCATTTTGGAATGGGAACACGCGATGGGCGATCATCGCGGCAACCATGACGACATGCATCACCCGCACCCAATGGAAATGAAGGAGCACAAGGGGGAGAACCAATTCGTCTGGTCGCATTACTTCGACCCGAATGTTTCAAGTCTGGCGGGCTATCGTTTTTCCCTCGAAGATTCGACAGACAACCGGTTTTTTGCGGCAGTGAGCTATCGACTGCCCTACATGATCCGCACCGAATTGAGCCTGGACAACTCCGGTGAAGCTCGCATTGCATGGAGCAAATCACTGCAAATCACCGAACGACTCGAGCTCCTGGGACGGCTGCAATATGACAGTGCCGACAAGTGGGAACATGCCGTCGGTGCGGAATACACACTGACAAAAAACTTCGGCCTGACCGGCGGATATGACTCCAATCACGGCTGGGGAGTCGGTCTCGGCTTTCATTTTTAGACATGTTTCCCCGCCACAACCAACGAAAACGCATGAACACACAACACTGGACAATGGCCATCGCACTCATCGCAGGAGTTTTCATTTCCTGTCAGCAAACGAACTCTGTTGCCGAAGGAACCACGAAAAGCCGCAAGCCACTGCCAGAGTTGAAAACACCGGCAAATCCCGTCGCGCCGTCCGCCCGGAAAAACAGCGCGAGCAAACCCTACAAACGTGCCGTTTGTATTGTCAACGGTGAGGAGTTAGGTTCCATGGGCGAACCGATCACCGAAATTTACCATGGTCAGGAAATCAAATTCTGCTGCAAATCATTCGTGAAAAAATTCCATGCAAATCCCGATAAATATATCGACAAGCAAAACGCAAACAAAACAACACCATGAAACAACACAACCATATCATCGCAACCGCCGCCCTCGCGGGGCTTTTCAGTTCCTGCGCAACGACGGCTCCACAGACTGTTTCCGGAGCAGCAAAGCCCTACACGGCGCAAACCTGCATTGTCAGCGGCAACAAACTCGGTTCGATGGGCACTCCCGTCAGCGAAGTTTACAACGGACAGGAGGTCAAGTTCTGCTGCAAACCCTGTGAGAAAAAATTCCACGCGAATCCTGAAAAATACATCGCATCAATGAAACACTGAAACAGCGAGGCCGGTCGAAGGGTCGTGGGTATCGCGCATGTTTGCAGGACCGCGGTTTTGATGGTTGACGGCAACAACAGGATTGTTTTAGAACATCCGAGCAATGAAAAATCATCTGTTCCGCACTCTAACGAGGTGCGTTTTCCTCATGAGCCCCCTTTTCGCCCGGGCTGACGTGACGGGTGGCAAGGATCCCGAGGGCTTGAAGCGCTATGAAAACAGCGAGTTGATCGCCTACCGTGCACCAACGGTTGATGAATTCCTGTTGCCTCTCGGCCAACCGACCAAAATCGGCGATGTCCCGGAATATGAAAAAAGCGAACCCCTGGTCGGCAAGATTTCCCGCTACTGCTACATTGCTCCTGAGGACGCCACCGCAGCCGCGCTGTTTCTTAACTACAAAACCGAATTTGAAACCCTCGGTCTGGAAACCCTCTATACCAAGAAACCCGGTGAGAAGGGATGGTTCGGCGTGACCTTCAACAAACAGTCCGCCGAAGACAAACTCTCGCAGATTCTCGCCTACAACGAAGCGGAAGAGCGTGTGATTGTCGCCAAAAGCAAGGACGAGACTCCCACGTATTATTATCTCTTCGTCACGACTTACAAAGACGGACTGCGCGGCACCTTTGACAAGAAAATCAAAAAGGGCACCGCCATTGCCTACCTTCATGTGATCCAACCGGAAAAGATCAAACAGAAGATGGTCTTCGTCGATGCCGCTAAAATGGCCAGCGAACTCGAAAGCCAGGGCCGCGTGGCGCTCTACGGGTTGTATTTCGACACCGACAAGGACACACTCCGCGAAGATTCGACCACCACGATCGGCGAGATCGCCAAATTGATGCAAGACAATCCGTCGCTGAAAGTTCGTGTTGTCGGCCACACCGACAACGAGGGCAAAGCCGACTACAACCTGGACCTCAGCAAGCGGCGGGCCGCCAGTGTCAGCAAGACTCTAACAGGCGTTCACGGCATCGCAGCCGCCCGCCTCGATTCCTTCGGTTGCGGACTTTATGCGCCGATCGCATCTAACGAATCCGGCGAGGGCAAGGCGAAAAACCGTCGTGTCGAACTGGTGAAACAATAGCCAAAACCTGCTCCATCCGTTCATGAGACAGTTCGCAGACATAACCGTTGTCAAAGTAGGCACTGGTGTGCTCACCCGCGTGGAAGACGGCACCCTTGACGGCGCGGCGCTGGTTCGACTGGTCACCGCATTGTCCGCCCTGATGGATGCCGGGCATCGCTGCCTGCTGGTATCATCCGGTGCCGTGGGCTCGGGTGTGTCCTCATTTCAACTCGACGGCTATCCACGAGACATCGTCACCCGTCAGGCCTGCGCCGCTGTCGGACAGGCGCGGTTGATGCAGACTTATGGCAGCCTGTTTGCCCATTTCAACATCACCGTCGCCCAGGTGCTGCTCACTGCGGCGGACCTCGGCGAACGGTTTTCCCATATTTCAAGTACTCTTCACCGGCTGTTGGAAGAACCACGCATCTTGCCGATCATCAACGAAAACGACTCGGTCGCGATTGATGAATTGAAACTGGGCGATAACGACGACCTGTCGTCGCGCGTCGCTGTGCTCATCGGCGCCAAACGCCTGATTCTTCTGACAAGCGCCGAGGGACTTCTCGCACCGGGATCGGAGTCGCCGATTGCGGAAGTGAGCGACATTGAAGATGTGCTGCATTTCGTGCGCGACGACCAAGGCAGGTTTTCCATCGGTGGCATGGCATCGAAACTCAATGCCGTCAAATATGCCGTCAATCAAGGGGTGGAAACCTGGATTGCCAACGGCCGCAAACCCGAGCGCTTGTTGGACATCGCCCATGGCAATGCCGTCGGCACCCGTTTTATCGCACGAAACAGCACGGCTTCGGCGTGACATTTGCCCGAGTTGTGATTTGTTCCCTTCCGCACCGACCATGACATCCGCCGAGATCCATACGACCATTCACGCGATGGGCAACAACGCCCGACAGGCCGCATATGCCCTTGGCTTGCTGTCCGCCGGGGAAAAAAATTCGATTCTGCGGGCCATGGCTGCTGCGGTCCGGGGAAACACCGACAAGATCGTCGCGGCCAACAGCCTCGACCTCGCGACCGCGACTGAAAAAGGACTGAACGCGGCGATGATCGACCGCCTGCGCCTTGATGCGACCCGATTGGAAGCCATCGCGGCGGGCATTGAACAAGTCGCCAGCCTGCCGGATCCCTGTGGTGAGGTGTTGGCCGAAACCACCCGCCCGAACGGCATGCGAATCCGCCAGGTGCGCGTGCCGATCGGCGTGATTGCGATCATTTACGAAAGCCGTCCGAATGTGACCAGCGATGCCGCAGTGCTTTGTCTGAAGTCAGGCAATGCCACCATCCTCCGCGGCGGCTCCGAGGCGATTCACTCCAACAAGGTTCTGGCTGAAGTCCTTCAAACCGGTGGCGAGATAGCGGGACTGCCCGCCCATGCGATCCAATTGATCCCCTTCACCGACCGCGAGAGTGTCGCCGTGCTGGCCGGCATGGATCGATTCGTCGACCTGATTATTCCCCGCGGTGGCAAGGGACTCATCGAAACCGTCGTCTCACTCGCCCGCATGCCGGTGATCAAGCACTACGACGGCATCTGCCACACCTACATCGACAAAGCCGCCGATCCCGCCATGGCGGTGCGGGTCAGTGTCAATGCCAAGACCCAAAAACCCGGTGTCTGCAATGCGCTGGAAACCTTGCTGATCCATCAGTCCGTCGCCGCATCCATGCTTCCAATCCTGGCTGCCGCCTTTCGCAAAAAAAATGTCGAACTGCGCGGCTGTGAAAAAACCCTGGCAATCCTGCCGGATGTAGTCCCCGCAACCGAAGAGGACTGGAGCACCGAATATCTCGACAACATTCTTTCGATCAAGGTCGTCGATTCGTTAGAAGATGCGATCCGCCACATCAACCACTACGGTTCCCACCACACCGACTGCATCATCAGCGCCGATGCCAAGGCAGCCGAAACATTTCTCCGCAGTGTGGACAGCGCCTGCGTTTTCCACAACGTCTCCTCCCGTCTCGCCGACGGCGAAGAATTCGGTTTCGGCGCCGAGATCGGTATTTCGACCGACAAACTCCACGCCCGCGGTCCGATGGGCCTGCGCGAACTGACCAGCTACCAATACCGGGTCAGTGGAGATGGTGTGATCAAATGAATTGTCGTTTGGACAACCCCGCGAATTATGATCCGGGGATTTCGTTCAGGGTGTAATAGCCCTCGGGATGCCACATTTCGGTGCCGGAGGCAGCCTTGATGTTTTTCAATTGCAAATGATGCACGTGACCTTTCACCCGACCGTCGACTTTCAGCCGCACCTTGAGTTTGTTCGGTGAAACGGTGGCGGAGACAATCTTCGGCGTGGCTTGATCGACCTCCGGGCTGCCGTAGCCGGATTGATAGATGTAGGTCCAGGCCGCCATGCTGTAATTGGCAACATCAGCCGCTGCCACGGCATCAACCGGTTCGGTAAAAGTGACTTCAAAACCATCCTTGGTGGCAAAAAGGGTCAGCATTTCAAATGGGGTTTTTCCGGTCCATTTCACCCGTTCGAAATTGAACGGCTTGCTGCCACGCGATCCCCAGCCGCGATTTGATCCGCCCGTGAACATGATTCCGCCGGCATCGAGACGGATGGGAATCAGCCCGGATTCAAAGCCCTCGAGGAAATGAAACACCGCGCCCTGATAGATGCCGTTGACTTTTTCCAAGCAAATCCGCTGCACCTGCGAATGGCACTGCTCGGCGATGTAAAGTTGTTTGAGCCAGGGACCGAACTTGCCAGCGGTGGTGTCCGCCACCAATCCTGCTGGCGATTGCCCGACCTTGCCGTGCGGCATCACCACCGCCGGAGGAATGAAGGTGGGGAATTTCGCCCGCTCCGTTTCAATGCGCGATCCGCTTTTGGGCTCGGGAGGCGCATCCAGATTGGCCAGTTTTGCGTATTTGTTCCCCGTGGGATTGCCTTGAAATGATCCGGGCTTCAGCCATTTCAAACAGGAGGAACCGTTCCACAAACCCTGGTTGTCGCAGTAAAACGCGTCGCCCTCCGCATTGAAGCCAATGCCTCCAGGCGAACGGATGCCGGAACAGGTGGGAATCATTTTCCCCTCGGGAGTCACCCGCACGCACCAACCGCGCCAGTCGGCACCCGCACCGGCGGAACCGGTCAAACACAAGGTCACCCAGATGTTGCCCTCCTTGTCGGGATCGGTGCCGAAAGCATACTCATGGTAGTCGCCGCTGATGCCCCAATCGTCGCATATCGTTTCAAATGTGTCAGCCGTTCCGTCGCCATCGGCGTCCTTGACGCGCGAAACCTCCGGGCGCTGGGTCATCCACATCCAACCGTCCTTCCAAAACATGCCGAACGGTTCGTGCTGACCGCTTGCGAATTTTTTCCAGGTTACTTTCGTTAGATCGTCGCCATAAGCCCCGTCGCAAATCCAGACATCGCCCCGCCGCGTCGCCACGGCGATCTTTTGTGCCGGCAACAACGCGATCGAACCGATCTCCATGACCTCACCGGGCGGGAGCGGAATTTCCTGACGGGTGTAATAGTCAGACTGCTGCGGCGCGGCGGCGGCGGCGGATGAAATCAACAACAATGTGTGGAAAAAACGTTTCATAAAATCTGTGTTCGGTGCGATCAATTCCAAGTGTAGCGGATCAGAACTTCCTTGTCTTTCAAGTCAAGAATCACGGCATTGCCAGCGTAGCGGAAGGTGGCTCCTTCTACTGCCACCTTAAGTGGACCCGACTCGAAACCCGCGGGTGTTTGTAGCTTCGCCTCTGCTTCCGACTGGATCAACAACGACACCGGTCTTGTCAGTTTGCCCGCCGTCTTGATCTTTCTGACCAATGACAGCCCCGGGCTCGTTGCGGCGGTGTAACTGTCAAGAATCCTGCCGCCCGATATTTCGACGGCAAACGTCGGATTGCCTTTGGCATCTAGCTGGTAGCCACGGAAGCGCGGCGGGGCATCCTTGGACACCGTCCATGCGCTCGCGCAGTCGGCTGTGAAGGCGTAGGACATCTGCTTGCTCAGTCGCACGACGTCCTCACCTGCAGGAGGTTCATTGCCAGTGCCGCGGTCAGTCCAGTGATGCCCGGCATCGATGAATTCCCCCGTCCACAGCAACTCCGCTGTCAGATTGTCGCCGCTGTAGGCGATGTTGACACCACCGGGGAATCCGAAGCCAATGCCGCGCGGCGTGGTGCCTTCAATGAAATTTCGATAGATGGCCGTGCGATCGGCTGTTGGGGTGAGCATCATTTCCGGCCATGGTTTGCCGCGACCGGAACCGGTTTCCTTGCTCAGCCACTTGATCTTTTTATCGCCCTTGCTCTTGATGCCGACTTTCAACGCTTCCTGGCCAACGTTTTCAACATACTCCACCCTGATTTTGTGAACACCGGCGCTGAGCGTTTCCGATTTTTTCACAGTTCTGCCGGCCGGTCCCGTGGTGGTAATTTCACAAACCTTTTTGCCATCGATGATCAATCGCGAGCAGTCGTCGGAGTCGAGCGAAAACTCATGGCTGCCCTCGCTGGTGGTGATTTCCCCTTCCCACATCATCGCGAATCCGTCGGTGTTCGCATAAGCACTATAATCGATCAATCCCGACGGTTCCTCTTCGACCGCGTTCGGCTTCAATTGGGAGAAGTCGGGCAGTGCGCTAAAACTGGCCTTGTAAAAATGCGATATGAGTTTCTCAATCGGCACCTTGACATTTTCGAGCGGATGTAATTTCAGCAGCTCCTCGGCTTTCCATGGCTGGTTGCGATCACCGAGTTCGGCGCGGACTTTTTTCACCTGGTCGGCGGAGACAGCGGACGCCTTGTTGCCCCACGACGAACGCACATGGGTAAGAATGGCCGCGATCTGATCATCCTTCAACGCCGCACCCTGGGGTGGCATTTCCAGATTGTAGGTCTTGCCATTGACCTCGACCGGTCCGTTGAATCCCATCAGCACGATCTTGATCGAGCGGTCGGGATTGCCCAACGGCCACTCGGACCCTGCCAGCGGCGGAAACTGTCCCCCGGTGGCACCCTTGCCATCGACGGCATGGCAGGCGGAACAATATTGGGTATACAACTGTCCGCCGTCTTGTGCGAGGATGGGCAGCGCCGGGAGAAGAAAAAGTAGCAAGCGCATATGATGAGTATGGATATCCTATACTTGGTTGAGCGTTGCAATATTTCATGAATTTCCGCCATTTTCAGCGGGCGCTTTACAAGCGGCATGCCCGGCATCATCATGGTCTGGTGAAAATTCTCCGCATCAAACTCAGGAATCTGAACTCGCTGCGCGGAGAACATGTGGTGGACTTCACCCGTCCGCCGCTGGCCGGTGCTTCGATTTTCGCGATCACCGGTCCCACCGGAGCGGGAAAATCCACGCTGTTGGATGCGATGACGCTTGCTTTGTATGGAAGGGCGGCTCGATATGCCAGTACCAGCAATCCCGAGGACATGATGAGCCGGCACAGCGCCGATTGCCTCGCCGAAGTCTGCTTTTCGATCAGCGGCGAAACCTACCGAGCCGAATGGCAGTTGCGGCGCGCCAAAGGCCGTGCGGACGGGAAAATCCAGCCACCGATACGTTTTCTCTATAATTCCTTGGAAACCCCGCTGAACCGCCTTGCTACCGAATGCGGCAAGCTGATCGAGAGCATCACCGGGCTCGACTACGAGCGATTTCTGCGTTCGGTCCTGCTCGCCCAGGGGGAGTTTTCCCGCTTTCTCAAGGCGGAGGCCAACGAGCGTGCGGAATTGTTGGAAAGCCTGACTGGAACGGAAATCTATTCGCAGTTGGGCAAACTGTCCCACGAGGAATTCACTCGCCGCGAGTTGGATCTCACCACGAAAAAATCCGAACTCGGGCATTTTGTCCTGCTCGATGATGAACAGCGCACCGAAAAAATCAGCCGGATCGAAACGTGGCAACAGCAGATCCATGACGCACGGACGAAAATCGAACAACAGAACAAACATCTGCAACGAGGAGAGGCCCTGCTTGTTGCCCGGAAAAAAATCGACACGCTGGTCAATCAACAGGACACATTGGAACTGGAAAAACGGCATCAGGCTCCGAACCTGAACCGGTTGGCTTTTCACCAAAAAACCCAACCGTTCTCTGTAAAGCTCGCGGGACTCGAAGCGGCCACCGCGCAACAAAAGTCCAGCGGGAAACTCATGCGACAGGCTGCGGATCACAGGCATGATTTCCATCAGCAGTGGATCACTACTCTGGGACGAGCTCTTGCTTTTGCAAACGATGCGGTGACAAAAATGGAGTATCATTGCAACGAGCTTCAAGAATCCCTCGATGCAGTGGCATCGGACAACCGGACCCTGGAATCGTGGCTGCACGAGCACGGCCATCACGAGGCCTTGACGGATTCCCTGCCCACGCTGATCCGCAAAAGTCACGAACTGCACTCGCTGTCGGAGATGCTCCGGCAAGTCCAGGCACAGTTGGAATCCCTGCAAAGCGAGCGAAACAAAACGCAGCAGTCGTTTCAGACACTGACGTCCGAACACGCGGAAAAGTCCGCCGCATTCGCTGCGGCAAAAGCGGCCCTTGACTCGTTCTACCAGACCCTGCGAGAAGAACTTGTCACCCTTCATGTGGAGGATGCCTCTGTGGCATTGCAACAAATCCGCCAGCGCGAGAATTCCCTTCGCAGCATGCTGGTCCGCGCGGATTCGATCGCACAGGAAACTGAAATTGTCAGCAGCCTGGCCGCGCAAATATCAGCGACCCGCGCGGAATACGAACGCTGCGCGGCAATCGTCGCGGCATTGCAAGAACAAAAGCTTGCGGCGGAAACAGAACTCAAGCTGCGGCGCGACCACCAGAATCTCGCCGGGAGAATGGCGGACCTCGACGGGCATCGCAGCCTGTTGCACGAAGGGGAACCCTGTCCCTTGTGCGGCGCGAAACATCATCCCTACAAGGATATCAAAAACTCCGACGAATCCCTGCGGCAGATCAAAACCGCGGTGGCAACTGCGGAGCAACAATACAAAACAGCGGACGCAAGGCACGTCGAGGAACAGGACAAGCTGACCACGCTGGAAGTCAAGGGACAGTGGCTTAAAAAGAATCTCTCTGACAGACAAGCTCTGCTGGATCAACAACATGCCCTGCAAAAACAGGAAGCGAACAAGGTCGGCCTGACCGACACTGCGCAGCCCAGCTTGACAAGCAACATCCGCGAATGCAATGAACAGAGCGAGCGAATCGAGCAGGCGCAGAAAAACTGGCTGGAGCAAACGCAGCAATTCACGAGCGCAGGTCACGCTGTGGAGATGATGCAATCCCGCATGAACGATGCCGCAACACGCAATCAGGAACTGGTTGCCTCGATCGAAAACCAGCGCTCGTCGTTGAAGGAAAAACAAGAGGAATGGGAGATGCTCTCCCGGCAACTCCGCGATGCCATCGCGCCCTTCCAACTTCCCTTCCCCGGTTTTTCGGAAAAAAATCCCGACCTTGCATTATGGCAGCAGACGGCAACTCTCTATCAGAAAAACCAGCGCCTTCTCGATGAGGGGCGCAACAGGATCAATGTCGTGAATCAGCAACGGCAACAGTCCGAAAAGAACCTCACGGAATTCCGCAATCTTAAAGCGGACTGGAAAAAACGTCTGCCGATCAATGAACCTGCAACGCTCGCAGCCGCTACGATTCCGCCACCGACATCCTGGCAATCCCACCGCGATGTCGAGCAGGCCATTCAGAAAATCGACCAGGCCCTCAACACTGCGGTGACAGAAGAAGCCCTTTACCACAAACAGCACGTCGAAGCACTGGGAATGGTCGAATTGCGCCATACGGAACTTGAACAAAGCCTCGCGGGCAGCGAATTTCCTGATCTGGCAAGCCTGCGCACCGCCATCCTGCCCGTTGTTGAAGCACAACAATTGACCTTGCTGGCCGGAGAGCTCGAACGCCGCGGCCGCGATTTGCAAACCCTGCTTGCGGAACAGGAAGGAATTGTCGCCGATCTGAAAGCCCAGGATGCCCCTGATGAAGAACGATGCGTGAGATTGCAGCAGGAAAAAAATGCGCTCGCCACACAGCAGGAAACCATGCTGCGCGACCACGCATTGTTGGAGGAAGAACTCCGCCGTGATAGTGCCCAACGCATCGAACACCAGAGCAAAACTTCGCAAATCGCCGACCAAGAACGCGATCTCGAATCCTGGAGGATTCTCAAGGATCTGATCGGCTCACATGACGGCGCGAAATTCCGCCGCTTCGCCCAGGGGGTATCGCTCGACATTCTCACCCATCACTCCAATCGTCACCTGCGCAAACTTTCCCAACGCTACCTGCTGCAACGGCAGAAAAACAACGAGCTTGCCTTGGAAATCGTCGACCTCGACCAGGCAGGCACCACCCGACCGATGGCCAGCCTTTCCGGCGGCGAAACTTTTCTCGTTAGTCTGGCCCTTGCACTGGGCTTGTCCGACCTCGCCGGACGCAATGTGCAGATTGACAGTTTGTTCATCGATGAGGGCTTTGGCTCGCTCGACTCGGACGCCCTTGACGCCGCGATCTCCACGCTGGAGGCCCTTCATCAGGACAACAAAACCATTGGCATCATTTCACACGTCGAACTGTTGAAAGAGCGCATCAGCACCAAAATCGTGGTGCGCAAACTTGCCGCCGGCACGAGCACTCTTGAGATTTCGTGAATCAACAGACGACCGATTCTCCCTCCATCGGAACAAAAACGCAGTTGGCCACGCCGAGACGGTCCGCCTCGCGCAGCAACCGCTCCACCGGTTCGTTCACCGGCTCATTGCCTAACGGAAACGTGCCGTAGTGCATCGGGATCAACACCTTGGCCCCCAGTTCCATGAAGGCCCGCACTGCTTCTTCGGGGTTCATGTGCACGTCGCGACCACTCGGTGCATCGTAGGCACCGATCGGCATCAATGCGATGTCGATGTCATGTTTGCGACCGATCTCCTCGAATCCGGGGAAATACGCGCTGTCGCCGCAATGGTAAACCGTCCTGCCGCCCGAGCGGATGACATAACCACCGTAATCGCGGTGGGTGTCATGAATGAAACGTGCCCCCCAATGCATCGCCGGAGTGTGGACCACCTCCAGGCCGTCGAAATCAAGCATGTCCCAGACTTGCATTTCATGCACCGCTGGGAAACCAAGTCGTTTCACCAACGATGCGCTGCCCGTGGGCACGACCACTCCAGAGCTGGACTGCAATGTCTTGAGGCTTTTTTTGTGCATGTGGTCGTGATGGGCATGGCTGACCAGCACCAGATCGACTTCGGGAAGGTCGTGAAGATGCAATCCCGGTTCGCGAATCCGCTTGAGAAATCCAAGCCAGTTGGCCCAGTTCGGATCGATCACCACCGAGCGTTTGCCCATTTCGACGTAGAACCCGGAATGGCCAATCCAGGTGACGCGCACCTGATCCTCGTTCAAGGGCTGGATTTCCAGACTCTTCGTTTCCCCCTGGCGTTTGCGGAAAAGCCCGGGCACCACGTGTTCGCGCAGCAACTGGAAATTTCGCTGCGGCCATCCCTTCGAAGGCAGCAATCCGCTGTAGTGTTCCGATTTCCTGCGCTTTTCCTGCCTGTCACTCATGCTTTCGCTTGGGCACTCTAGCACCGCAGGGGTGTTGTGCAATCGCGAAAACAATGACGCGACATTCCAGCATCACCTGCGCCGATTGCCGCCGTTGCCACGCTGCTGACCACGCTGTTGCTGTCCCGAAGGAGCGCTTCTGTTTTGACTTCCGCGCAGATGCCTTTCGGCCAGTGCTGCGACATGCCATTCATGACTGTCCCAGCGCGGAATCGGCATGCGGATGATTTTTTCAATGTCGCGCAGGTATTCCAATTCATCTTCCGAACAAAAGGAAACCGCCCGACCCTCGGCACCGGCGCGGGCCGTCCGGCCGATCCGATGCACGTAGGCTTCCGGTTCGTTGGGCAAGTCGAAGTTCACCACCAGACCAACGTCCTTGACATCCACGCCGCGTGCCGCGACGTCGGTCGCCACCAACACCGGGGTCAGGCCTTTTTTGAAGCGGTCGAGTGCCTTTTCGCGCTGGGCCTGGGATTTGTTGCCGTGGATCGCATCCGCCTGAAAGCCGGCGACGCAGAGACTCTTGGCCAGTTTGTTGGCGCCGTGTTTGGTGCGACTGAACACGATGGTCAGCTTCTGCTCTTTGGCCGCATCCTGACCGCGCAACAATTGCTCGAGCAGAGGACGTTTGGAATCGCGGTCCACAAAGCAAACCTGTTGGGCGATTTTTTCCGCCGTGGTGGTTTCGGGCGCGATGCTCACGTGCGCGGGATTGCGCAGAATCGACTGCGCGAGATCGACGATGTTCGGGGCAAGTGTCGCCGAGAAAAACAAGGACTGGCGCTTCACCGGCAGCATCGCGACGATGCGTTTGACATCGCGTAGGAATCCCATGTCGAGCATGCGGTCCACTTCATCGAGCACGAAGAATTCCACCTGGGAAAGATCCACGTGTCCCTGATCAATCAGATCGAGCAAACGTCCGGGCGTCGCCACAAGAACATCGACGCCGCCGCGCATCGCATTGATCTGCGGAACCTGGCCAACGCCGCCGTAGATGAGGGTTTGGCGGAAGCTTACGTATTTTCCGTACGTTGAAAAACTCTTGCCAACCTGGATCGCAAGTTCGCGGGTCGGAGCGAGAACCAGGGTTCGACAGGAACGCGGGCGGTTTCTGCCCGGGCTCTTGCTCAATGCATGCAGGATCGGCAGGGCGAAACTGGCGGTTTTGCCAGTGCCGGTCTGCGCGCAGCCCAGCAAATCGCGCCCTTGCAAAAGCAGAGGAATCGCCAGGGCCTGGATCGGCGAGGGTTCGTTGTAATCAAGTTCGCGCAATACGCGGTGGAGCGACTCTGCCAATTGCAAAGCCTCGAATGGTGTCGTGGTCATGTGTTGTTGAATTGCAGACTCCAACCGTGAATCGGTGGTCGGCGTGGCGATGAGGATTGGATGGTAAACCTAAAACAATCTCTCTCATCGACGAAGACCGGAAAAGGGCGGAACTGATAACAGCATCCGACAACGCCATCAGGCGCGTTGCGCTGTCACAATAGCGTTCATGCGGCACAGCACAAGTGAAATGTGATTTTATTTTCGCATCCTTGTCGCCGCGTTAGGCACACGAAACCGGCGCTGGCATTTCCCACACAATCCATGTAGGGGGGCTTTCGTACGGGGATTTTCCTTCTTATTCGTGAAAAAGAATGGACCATTTTTCCTGAAATGACGGACTATTCCGCATGGCGTTCTCCGAGCCATTGAATTTTCATGCCCGACAACAACGCCATGATCGAACCCGAGTTTACCCCACCGCGGAAACTCCCTGCCACCCTAGGAGAGGACAGGACGGGTGATGCCATCGCGCTCATTGCCCGCATGGCCAAGGGGGATGGTGACGCACTGGCGGAACTATACGAAATGTGGAGTCCGACTCTGCTCGGCACATCTGTTAAAATTCTCGGTGATCGTCATGAAGCCGAAGAAGTTGTGCAGGATGCCTTCATCCGCATGTGGCATCGATCCGCCGACTATGATCCGCTGCTGTCGCCTCCTTTCGCCTGGGCCTTCGCCATGATGCGGGGATACTGCATTGACCGGCTGCGTTTCCGACATCGAAGCAAGCGTGATTCATCGCGCGTTGTGCCCATTCATCTGCATGCACCGATCGAAGAAAGCGAGGAACCGCAGGTGATGATGCTCGACGATTGGCGGCGAGTCCGTGCCGCGCTCGAAGCCTTGAAGCCGAATGAACGCAAGTGTCTGGAACTTGCCGTTTTCCTGGAATACACCCATTCGGAAATTTCAGAACACCTCGGCACACCTTTGGGCACTGTGAAAAACCGACTCCGCCGCGCATTGGAAAAAGTCCGCAACCAACTAACACGACATGAATTCTGATCCACACGAATCCGCCGCCTGGCGGACATTTGGGATGCTTGATGCCGACGAAGCCGCCGGCTTCGACGATGCTCTGCGCCATGATCCTGAATTGCGCGATGCCTATCGGGAAATGAACAGCCTCAGTGCCGCCATCGCCGCAGCCAGCATCACACCACTGGCGCCGCGGCCTGAACAATTGCAACGCCTCAAGTCGCGGCTTGGACTCAAGAAACCCAGTTCGATCAACTGGGCGGCCATCACCGGCTGGGGAGTGGCGGCGGCGGTGACAACCGCCTTCCTTGTGGACCACGGAAATGTTTTATCCACCGACATTCCAACTCAGGTTTCCAAGACCCCGCAACCGGGAAAAATATCCGAATCAACTGCGTCACCGCAACCAGCAACGAAAGAAAGCTCCGAGTCGGGCGATGGGGTACCCATGCTTACCGAGTCCGACGACAAATCAAGCATGACTTCCCTGGCGGTACAAGCACTGGAGACCACTCAGAGCCAAAACCAACAACTCAAAAAGGAACTCGACCTGCTCCGCGAAAAACTCCGGGTAGCCGACAATCGCGACAAACAACGCATCGTGCCCGTTCAAGGGCTTGCGTGGCCGATTGTCATGACGATGAAACCACCCGGGGCAATCGTTGCAACTGCTGCCGCCAACTTGCAAGCTCCCGCCATCACCGACGTGCTCGGTGATGCCCTGGCCGGCTCATCCAGCATGGTGGATGGCCGCATTTCCGCGACGGAAAAACCGGACAGCCCTGCCGCAGTGCCTATTTACGATCCCGCCACGGGCGAAGGCACAATCGTCATCAGTCTGCCGAAGGAATCAGCGGACGAGCCCCACTACTTATGGGTTATCCCGGAAGGAGAGGACCAAAAGGTGGAGATTGTCGGCAAACTTCCCGCGATCAGCCCGGGCGGTCTTGGACCGGTCGCTTTCTCCCTGAAATCAGGGACGATCCCCCATAATTTCATCATCACCAATGATGCCGATGGCGAATCCGCGCCTCCTTCGGACGCAAACACCATTCTCATCGGCCCGCAGTGATCTTCCTTTGCGATATCACCAGAAGGTGTTGAGCGCGAAATAAAGCATCGGACCATCATTCTCGTCAGCGGGACCCATGATCGGAAAACCCAAATCCACTTTTGCCGCCAGGCGATCTTCGTAACGCCAGCGCAAACCGCAACCAGCGGAAAGCAGGCGCCCGACATCTCCATTCTGCTCACGGTCGAGCGCGGCGCCGTCCAGGAAAGTGATCGCCTGAAAATCTCCCGCCCACTCAGTGTGATGACTGCGTGACTGCAATTCGACACTGGCGACAACTCCCTTCGAGACATAGCCCACGGTTTCATCAAACCCGCGTACACGACCGACTCCTCCGGCCGTGAGTTGGTCGGACGACAGCAAATCGGAATCCGCCCACTGCGCCTGGCAGCGGCCCGAAAGCGTCAGGAATTTTCCCAGTTTCACCGTGCGTTCCAGTTCGAGCCGCGCAATCCATGACTCGGCGCCTCCAGCACCCAGCGCGATGAAATCCTCGTCATCCGACCCCAACAAGCCCTGGCCGGGACTGTACATCAGCGAAACATCCATGCGCGTCATCCCCAGGGAATCGAAACGCCTGCCTTTCCATCCGGTTTCCAAGTGAAAAAACCGAACCGTATCACTGGTGTCGTCCGAAAAAAGATAATCATGATTGCGGAACTCCATGCCGAACCGCCACTCATGACTGATCGATTGCCAACGCGGCAGTGGGATCCGATAGACGAGTGCCATTCGCAAAAATTTTCCACTCTGGTCAATCGGACCCGCAGTGTCGGATTCGGACTCGGTGTAACCAAGCGAAAAGTCTAACAAATGTCTCTTCGGCAGAGGGATTTCATACGTTCCACTCACCCCCCGCAGACTGTTGTAATCGAGCGATGAAGTGAATTGCGCGGTCAGACGGTGATCGAGCGAAAACAAGTCGCCATGCTGATATCCAAGAAACAGCCTTTCGTCACCGAGGTCGCGACTGAGCTGGTTGTCGATGCCCGCATACGCCCGCCATGGCTTGTCAGCGCGAATACGCAGTTTCAAATCTAATGCATCGGGGGCAAGACCGTCACTGTAGGAGAGGGATGCGCGCCGCAGCGGGTTGAAGTTGATCCAGTCGAGATCCTCCATCAACACATCCCTCGAGATGTCCTGCCCCGGACGGGTGCGGAAGGCATCAGCGGAGAATTTCAGACCAAAAGCAGGCATACCTCCGATAAAAATACCGCCGGCCTGGGCAGGGTAGACGACCACGGCGATGAAACCCGAGGTGATTTCCTGTGGAGGGAAATCGACTTTCACAAAGACCTCCCACGACCTCCCCAAGGCGGACTCCATTGCATCACTCAACCGATCCAGTGATCGCAGCGTGACCGGACGACCGATGAATTTCCGCGCGGTCTCCCGCAAGGTCTGAGCGTCCTGTTCCGAAAATCCAACCAACTCAACACCCGCTTGCTTCTGTTTCTGGATGTGGAGCGCGGCATCGGGTTTCGTCCCCACCGCCAGTCCGAGCAATTGGGTAACCAACTCATCGTCCTTGCCTGCGATCACGCCACGGGACTTATCCAAATGGGACTGATCCGCAGCGCCAGGGGAACCCAATGGCACCGGACGACTCGCATCCTCGGCGCCAAAACCGTACAATAAGGCAGGAAACAATGGGGAAATCCAGCAACAAAAAGTCAGGAATTTCATCAGGGATGGAAAAAATGAAAAGCCGCCAGAATCAACCGGCGGCTTTTGTGACAACATCATGCAGGAAAAATCAGCGAAGGAAAACGCGACCCTTCTTGACAACCGCGACGGGACCTTTCTTCTGTCCCTTGACACTCGGTGCGGCTACGTTAGCTTTCGCCTCAACCTCAGTGGCTCTGTCTTCCTGTCCCAAATCGCTTGATGCGGAATTAGACGAGCCATCACTTGCCTCACCGACTGGTCCACCAGCCATGTTGTAATAGATCACCGGATTTTCCCCTTCCTCCCCTTCGCTACCGCGCTTGATCCAGTCGATGGGGATTCCGATGACTTCTCCATCATCGATAGCGACTTCTTCCCCGTCGGTTGAAGTGCCGGCATCACCTTCTTCGGTGACGACGACTTCTTCCCCGTCGGTTGGAGTGCTGGCATCACCTTCTTCGGTGACGACGACTTCTTCAACAACCTCTTCGTCCACTGGCTTGAATTCGACATCAGCAGGTAAATCGCATATGATGACTTCATCAGTGGGGTAGACCAAAACGTACACACTGCCATCCAAAACCTCAGGAGCCACAGTCGCGGCAGCGTCTTCAGCGCGGGCGGACAAAGCGGACATCAGCGTGACAAGGGAAACAACGGTAACCAGATTTGATTTCATTTTCATTGGAATAGCTATTTTGTTTTTCGCAGAACAATTACGATCCGTTGATATACGTTCGATTGGATCAGGTAAATGAAAAAATGTGACATTGACGCATCATTCCTGAATCAACCCTCCCAATGCCTCCGCGCAGGCAGGGTGATCGAGGGCGGGTGCCGGAGTCAGCCAGGACTCGCGGCGGAACCAGGTTTCCTGACGCTTGGCATACTGACGGGTGGCTTCGATGATTTTGCGCAGGCAGGTTTTTTCATCGCAGTCCCCTGCCCGCAGCGCGCGGATTTGTTCGATGCCGATGGCTTTGCGAATGGTATGCGAGCATGTTTCATCAAGCCTTGCCACTTCCCGGATCGCGCCGTTTGCCATGATCGCGGCACTGCGCGCGGCGATGCGTTGGTGAAGGATGTCACGCGGCATTTGCAGGACAAGGCCACGCAGGGAATGCACGGCGCTCTCGGCGACATGCCGCCAATTGTCGCGCTGTTGCGAGGAAGGAGCGCCGGTGAGCAAGCAGATTTCGAGGGCGCGGGAGACGTAGCGGCGATTTTGCGGGTTGATGCGCGCGGCTTCGACGGGGTCAACTTCGCGGAGTTGCGCGTTCAGTTCATCGAGACTGATAGCATCGAGTTGCGAGCGGAGTTGGGCATCGCCACGCGGCAGCGGCGAGGGCCCGTGGGTGAGGAATTTCAAATAAAGCCCGGAACCGCCGGTGACGATCGGTGTTTTGCCGCGCGAAATGATTTCCGCTATGACCGGACGGGCGAGTTCGCAGTAGCGCTGGGCATCGCAGGAATCGACGGCGGGAATCACCCCATAGAGGTGATGCGGGACTTTTTCACGGTCCTCCGGCGTGGGTGCGGCGCTGAGGATTTCCAGGCCCCGATAGAGCTGGAAGGCATCGGCATTGACGATTTCCCCGTCAAACTGCTCGGCAAGTTTGATCGCCAGCGCCGATTTGCCGCTGGCGGTGGGACCGCAAAGATAGATCGCTCGAGGGGTCATGACCCAGTCTTACAGCTCTCCGGGCGGAAGCAGGTGATTGTAGCGGCTGAACTCCATGCATTTCCCCGTGAGCGTGTCGATCTCGGCAATCGCGCCGCAGAGTCGCACCGGACCCTTGGCAATGGGGAATCGCGTCGGCAGGCCGGACTTGAAACGCCAGATCACCGATTGCGTGACGCGGCCCAGCACCGAGTCATCGGGACCACACATCCCGGCATCGGTGAGATAGGCGGTGCCGTTGGGCAGAATGCAGTCGTCGGCTGTCTGCACGTGGGTGTGCGTGCCGACCACCGCGGACACCTTGCCATCGAGCATGCGGCCCATGGCGATTTTCTCGCTGGTCGTTTCCGCATGAAAGTCCATGAAGATCACCTGCACCCCGGCCGCACGAAGTCGATCCGCCTCCTCCTCCGCCCATAGGAAGGGATTTTCGAGCGGCGGCTGCATGAACGAACGACCTTGTGCCTGCATGACCGCGATCTTTCCCCATTCCGTGTCGAGAACCACGGTGCCGGCTCCCGGTGTGCCGACCGGATAATTTCCCGGGCGCAGCAGGCGCGGCTCGGTGGGAAAATAATGCACGATCTCCGCCTGATCCCAAACGTGATCGCCGGTCGTAATCACTGTCGCACCCGCGCGCAACAGATCGATCGCGATCCGCGGGGTGATGCCGCGACCCGCCGCGGAGTTCTCGCCGTTCACCACGGTGAAATCGATCCGATACTGCTTTTTGATTTCAGGAAGCAAATGATGCACCGCCTTGCGGCCAGGTTCGCCCACGACATCGCCGAGAAATAGGATACGAATGGTAGAGGCCATGGATAATGGTGAATTGCTGCCGAAAACTAGAGAAGAAATCGGTATTTGGCTATGGAAAAGAAACGAGTCTGATTTCAGATTGTCCGCCGCCAAAAAAACTGATCCGGGACGAGTGAGAGGATGTGAATCAAAACAAGTCTGAAACCATGAAGAAAAAAAGACACCCCCGGAAGAAGTCATTCGATTGTTGCGCGAGTGCGACAGCAGCCCACTGAGTCAGGAAAAGTTATGCAAGCAGAAGGAGATTTCAGAGCCGACCATGATAACGCAATGAAAAATACCTGAAAGAAATCTAACATGTTACCATGCGGCACCCATCCCCACAAGGATGGCCTATATCAATATACGCAACTCCAAAAAATGCGCATATCCAAGGAGTATTACCATTCATTCACACCCGTAGTCGCAGGTCCCGGGCGCTCCACAATGTATCCTTCGCCGCCGTTCCGCTCCCGCGCATCTTTCGCGCCCCGTCTTTGCGTTTTGCACTGAAGCGCTCTCGCGCACTGGAGAAGGTTTCGTTCACAAACGCTTTGCTGCCAATGACCGCCCCATCGCTGAAATAGCGGATGCGGTGCAGCAACATTTCTGCCAGCGCCAACTCGGGCAGAATGGTGTTGTTGTCGTCTTGTTTCACCGCATTGGCATCGGGTTTCCCTCCGCCTTGCAGGGATTGTTTCGTCACCGCAGTGAGCTTTTTCTGTTTCGCCGCGCTGACTTCGACTCCCGCCCGACCGCTTTTTCTCTCCAGGGCCAGACCTAACATCTTTCGATAGAGCTTCGACACTTCCTTCCATTTCTCCGCCTCAAATCCCGCACCATGATGGCTCAAACAGGCTCGCACCAGACCTTCGCGGGCCTTTTTGCCGTTTCCTCTCGCGCCGCCGCCGATGGCTTCACCATAACTGCTCCAGCGGTATTGCGCCGGATCGCTGACCATGCCCGCTCTAACAGGATTGAGATCGATGTAGGCCGCCATCGTCCGCGCCGCGATACCGCTTTCCACGATCACGCTCTTGAAGCGCTCCTCCCACAAAGTTCCCTTGCGCTGATGGCTGAGATTGTACCAGC
>CAMAQB010000067.1 GCA_945860285.1 Akkermansia muciniphila
GATCGGAGGTGAGATTCATGCCGTCATTGCTTTGCTACTATACATCTGCCATCTCCCGCGAAGAGAAAAGAGTGCCTGCAACTTCCGCAACCGTCCCGAGTCTGCTGTCAGGCAGGAAATGGTGGAGCTTAGCGGATTCGAACCGCTGACCCCTTGCATGCCATGCAAGTGCTCTACCAACTGAGCTAAAACCCCATTTCCCTTTCCGGCTCCGGTGTTTGAACACCGGTGATGCCGTGCATTGTGCGGCGGATAGTTAGGGGAAATCCCGCTGCGCATGCAAGCGAATTTTTTCTTTTTACTCACTTATTTTCGGCGAGACGTTCGATGACTCGTAGAATCGAAACCGCACGCTGTTGCAACTGTCCGATGCTGGGATTCAGCAAGTCGGATCCTGTCATCGCATCCTCGTCACCGAGGGTGAGCAACAGGGCCGCAGGCAGGCCCATTTCATGCAACATAGTGGAAACCTCCGCGTCATCCTGCATGCAGATCTCCGCGTTTTCGGCAACCACAATCAGGTCGTCCGCCCGGGTCATGAGAGGCTGTGCGGCATCCCTCGAAAGCACTTGCATATCACCGGGATGAAGCATCGACCCGATCACCAGGACCTGTGTTGCGTTCGCATCCTTGGTGATCAATCGATGCGCTTTGGCCAGCATCGCCATGCGCGTTCGGGCTTCGGCGTATCCCATCGGCAGAAAAAGAAAATGCACGTTTTGGGTCAACTCCCTGCCCACCATCGCATGGGCAACGGCCAAGGTCACCGCAGCCGCCGCAGCGGAATCGGCTCCGCGCGCCATGTCCGGCGGGGAATCGTAGGCACACAAGACCCAGATTTCCCCGGCGGTTTTCCGACGCATGACATCGACCGCGAGAAGAGGCGGAGCATCAACCGCACCATCCACACCGGGAAACTTTTGCACCTCGTAGCCCATGTTGCTGGCGCCGAGCGCGCCCTCGATCATCGACGCCATGCGCTTGAGTCCGTCGGTGGCGGCGACAGTACCCTGATGCCGCGGTCCGATCACATCGACAATCTTGGCGAAATCATCGGCGATACTATCCGCACTTACCGATTTCTGATAGGCGTGCCCGACTTTCGCGAGCTGGTTTTTTTCCGCACGGAAATGCAGCCAGACTGCGACAGCTCCCGAGAGCAGCAGCCAGGCCGGGACTGCGACGATCAGGAACTTCACCCAACTGAACCGCCTTGTTTGCCCGCTCATGTCTCCGAGGTTGCAGGCAGCGCTGCGGCTTGCTCATTTTTCTGCTCACCGATCTTCTCAACAATCCACATCGCCACCCCAAAGAGGATCAGTGTCAGGATCATCGCGTAAAACAACCAGATCGCGCTTTTTCCGGATGTGAAGCCGTAGTTGTGGAGTCCTACGCCGAGAAAATTCACATGCCACCAGGAAAAGGAAACGACACAGGCCATGAACATCGAACACAAGTGAAAGCCCCATTCGCGGATGATGCCGCCCAGCCGCGCGTGCAGCATGATCAGCGACCACAACACGATCATCAGCGCGCCGTTTTCCTTCGGATCCCAGCCCCAGAAGCGACCCCAGGAATCGTTCGCCCAGATTCCCCCGAGCACGGTTCCCACCAGCGAGAGAAAAAGTGTGAGGCACAAACAACCGTAGGCCGCCACGGTGAGCTGGCGCAGCAGTTTTTTCAAATTCGTGCCCAGACCCAAGCCGCGAAGAAGGACGTAGGTGATCGACAAAAACGCGGTCAGTAATCCTGCAGCATAACCCATGGTCACCGTTATCACATGGGTGGTCAGCCAGTAGTTGGAGTTCAGGACGGCAATCAAGGGGTCCATGTGATCCTTCGCGTCACCGACCTCGAAACGCCGCGCCAGCAACACCAAACCAAGACCCATCAAGGGCGCCAGGGTCGCGGCGATGCGTTCCCGGGTGAAGAACTCGATCAGAAAAAAAACCGCCACCACCACCGTGCAAATGAAAATGATGGTATCGTAAAGATTGCCAACCGGCGGTCGCCACATGATGTAACAGCGCATCGAAATGGCGGTCACCATCATCAACAGGCCCGCGGCCGAAGAGGCGACGGAAGACCAATACAAAATGCTGCAAAGCCGACGCGGAGCATCCATGACTTTGAGCAGCCACATGCCACCGGCCAGCACCAGGCCGAGCAAAAACAAGATCATCGCATTGAGCAGGAAATTCCTTTGATTGTAGATGTTTTCGGCTGGAACCGCGCGATACTCGCCGCGGCTTTCCGCCCGTTTCACCTGGCGTTCGACCATCGCAGCCAATGGCTTGCGGAACGCGGCCTCGGATTCACTCGAACTGCGCACGGCGGATTCCACCGACTTGATATCGTCTATCGCCGTTTGCGGATCCTCCAGTTTGCTCGCCATCACATCCATGATGCGATCCCCCGCGCTGCGCCAGTCTTTCGACTCCTTGCCATCGGGCGAAAACAACACCACGCCAAACTTCGCGAAGTTCGCACCATCGAGCACTTGTTGCAGCAATGCTTCAAGATTCGGCGGCAGAGCCTCGCCGCTACTCCGGCTTTTTTGGATCAATTCGAGGATCATCGGTGCCGTGGCCATCACCGTGCTGAAATCGGTGACCTTCGAAGTCCCGTCCTCAGCCGCACCTTTCATCTCGATGGCGGATCGCGCAAAACCGAAATAGCCGATCAGGAATTGATAATTCCGCACGTTGTAGGCAAGATCGATCATCTGCTTCTGGACCGCATCGCGGGATTTTTCCTCGATCTTTTCGTAACTCTGTGCGAGTTCGAACAGCTTCGGTATCCCCTGCTCCAGTTGCTTGTAGCTATAGCGGTCGCGTCGGCTCTGGGACTTGAGGCCAATGGCATCGATGGCGGTTGAATTGTCAACGCGGAAGGTGGGCAGTTCGACCGCAAGCGCGGGGCGGAACAGGCAATCCATCAACCAGGCCGATGGTTTGATGGAAATTTTCTTGCCACTGTCATCGGTGATCGCGATCGCGCGATCGCCGCGCAACCGCAGCATGGTGAAGGCCGCATGGCTCGAAAACGGTTTGACCCTCCCGCCGTCCTGCACGGGCAGTCGATTCATGATCTCGATGGTTTCCTTTTCCCAGGGCTTGTAACCGGCGACCTTGGACACTTCGCCCTTCGGGGTCATGTCGTTCACCATGTAAAAGAACAGCGTCACCAGCAGCAGCAGGATCATTGCGAATGCCACCACCCGGGCCCATATCATTGATTGTATTTGCGCCATGGTTTTACAGGGTTCGTTTGATGTAGCCGACGAATTTCATCACAAAATGCACGAACAGTCCGAAGGCGACCACATAGAGCGCGTACTTCGGCCACTGGTCGGCAGGATTGCTCACCACCTCCAACTGCGAGTAGGGTCGGGACGCCGCATTCTGCGCGTTCTCCCGACCCATCATGCGTTGGTAAAATGTCAGACCCTCGTAGCGCATCGGCTCGTTCATTTTGATCTCCACCATCGCCGTGCTGCCATTTTCGATGCGGGTCACCTTGCTTTCGAAGAGCTTGGGTTTTGCGGTGTTGGGATAATACTCCGCGGTCGCCTTGTCCAGTCGCACATCAAAAGGCATGCGCCACAACATTTTCCTCATGTGGAAGGTGAACACCCTGTCGCCCACCTTGGCGGTGTGGGGATAAAACGCCTCCGCACTGGCGATGAATGGTGGCATCGATTCCGACCCGTGTGGAAGGATCTTCGCGTAACAGGCGGCGATGTTGATCTCGGCATCCTTTTCCGATGGTTTGTCGAAAATGTAATAACCATCGACCACAGGTTCACCCTTGGCGGGCGACATTTCCGCCACGGACATCACCTTGCCGTTTTTCGAGTGGCGGGTGAATTCCATGTCGAATGGCAGGTCCGGAAGTTTCACCGTGCGCACCGGCTGCGGGTCGCCATGCAGATCAGTGAGATACTCGCCGCGAATCACCCGGACCTTGTCCGCCCGACCGCCGGTGTGTTCGGTGATTTCGACCACATATTCATTGTAGTCCTGCGCGACGTTGCTGGTTTCTCCTTCGAAGAAATCCATCGTGCCGCGCCGTTCCTTGATCGCGGTGACAGCGGCGCTGGCGATGAGAAACAAAATCCCCGAATGGGCAATCAGCACCCCGGCGATGCGCCAGCCCTTGCGCGCTCTAACAATTCCGCCGAGCAAAAGATTGATGAACAACAAGGCCAGCACCCAGTAGCCGCCGGGCATCGGAATCCGCAGGATTTTCTCCCCCATGAAGTCGGGCAGTTTCAACTCGCCGATGATGTACCAGGCTTGCGGATCGAAATACTTGCGCAGCGTGGCATAGAGGCCGTAGTCCACCTGCTCCAATGTCGCCAGCCAGGTTTGCAACAAGAGAATGAAAAGCAGGACAGTCGCGAGGGCGAAGCCCGATAAAAAATCGAAGATCGAGGTGAAGATCGATTTTCCGGATGGATTGTTCGCCGCGCTCATGGTGATGGATAAATTCGGACAGTTACGTCAGCAGTCGGACGAATCATTCAGCCATGCGCAGACTTTTCACGTAGGCCTGGAGTTTTTCCTTCTCCGCAGCGACTTCCTCTTTCGGTCCGACCATCTTCACGGTATAGATGTCATTGCCCACCCGGCCAAGAACTCCCGCCAGAGAAAATCCCTCAACTGGTTCCTTGCCCATGCCACCCGCATAGGTGCCTTCCGCCGATACCCAGACCGCTTCGGTTCCGAGCAAGGCGATTTTCTCCAACTTCTCCATGCCCGCGTCGTCAAGATTCGGTTGTGCGAATTGTTTCATCCACCGGTTGACGTTGTCGAGCACCGAGCCTTGTGACTTCGAAACGTAGACCTCGCCCGTGCCACTGCTGCCGAATGCGAAATTCAACAGCCGGAACTGGGAGGCCGGACGGTTCAGCCAGTTCGACGGCGCATCACCCTGCAACGGGCTTGGCTGACTGTCGCGGAATCGCTCATCGCTGCTGGCGTTCAGTTTCACCGGACCGTCCTTCGTGCTGCGTTCGCGCGTTTCCGTGGATGTCACCACCAGCGGAACTTTTTTGCACGAGCACAACATCGAGCAGGCGATGAACATGGGAATCAAGATTTGCTTCACGCCATTCCCGTAAACCCGCCAAGCCGTTCGCGCAAGGAGGAATGGAAAATTTCCTGATCGCCAGGCCCCCGCGCTACTGCGTGACCTTGAGTCGGACCATTACTTTGCCACCAAGATTAGGCAGGGTGACGACCACATGATCCGCAGGGCTGCCGGGAGTGATCGCGACACTGCCCGCACTTGTTGTCGGAATCGTGATTGGAGTCCAGCCGATCAGGTCGTTGCCGTACTCGACGACCTGCACCGTTGCGGGGGAGAGCGAGATGTCGCTGCGGTCGTATTCGAAGGTCCATACGGCCCCGGTTTTGATCAACTTCGGCAGGATCGTCTGCGACGACACCAGCGGGGCCCCGCCGAGGACAAACTCCAGCAGATTGACATTGCCGTCCTTTTCGGGGTCTAGCAGTGGTCCATCATTGACTCCCGCCGTGAGCCCCAGAGCCAAAGCCCAGGTGGTGTAGGCGGGCTGTAATGTCACGGTCACCGCGTAGGCCTTGGTCGAAAGGTCTTGCGCCGTGATCGTATAGGTCTGCGGGTTGATCACCGAGAAATTCACCGCAGTTCCCAAAGACGGGGAAGCGGTCGCCAGTGGGGAAATCGTAAAGGCCGCCACCATGGCCGAAACATTGGTGCCGAAGGGCATCGTCACGCCGATGTTCGTGCCAACGATCTGCGAGGATACCTGGCCGGGGAAGGAAAACGTTAGAATGTCCTTGGCGGAACTCAGCGGCGCAACCGGGGTGGCGCTGACTTGTGCCGAATCGACGCTCTCGGCCGGACTGGCGGTCGCGGACACCACATAATAATAGAGCGTGCCATTCACAGCCGTGAGATCGGTGAAGCTTGTCGAAGCCGTCGTGCCGATGGTCGTGTAGGGCCCGCCGTTCACAGTGGCACGTTTGACATTGTAGCCGGTCGCACCATTGGCCAACGTCCAGCTCAGTGCGACCTGGGCATTGCCGGGGGTGGCGCTGAGGCCCGTCGGCGACGGCGGCGCGATCACCACATCGGCGAAGGTCAGCGCGGAAATGCCGTTGGTGCCGCTGAGAAGATTGCTTTGCGACCAGGTGGTGAGACCTTTGACATACGTGATGGTCGTGGCGGTTGAGGCTTTGTTCAATTGGAGTTCGATGACCTTGCCACTCACGCTGCCCGAACTCACCGTTGCAGGGACCGCTTCGCCGCTGAGGAAAATCAATCCCGTCGCGCCGGTGTTCCAATTCATGTTCTGACCGAATTCCAGCGAAATCTTATTGCGGGTCGAATTGGTGAAGTAGGCTTTTTTCAAGTCGGGCGCGGTCGTGACCTCGGCGGGATTCCTTCCATAAAAATCCTGCTGGATCATGGGCGTCATCAGATCAGAAAACACTTTGTAACCTGCTTTTACATAATGGCAGCTTGATCCTGGATTGATTCCCAACGTGCTCATGCATTTCATATTGGAATACAGATACGGCAAAGTCCGCTGCACCTCGCGCAGTTGGTCGTTGCGGGAAGTGTCACCGCAGGCAGCAGGCCAGATTTGAAAAATGTAGTACTTCTTGATGTTGGGAAAATCCTGTTTCCACGCGGCGGTCATATCGACGAAATATTGCTGGTAAAACTTGTAATCATAATCGCCGTCTGGCCCCCCGGATCCCTGGTTCTGTTCCCCTTGGTGCCACAGTACCGCACGGATGCCGTGAGTGAGTTTGGCACCGACCACGCGGTTGTAGATATCCGCATAAATCGAATAGAGACTGCCGGCCTGTGAATGGTCCGCCGGATTGGGCTGGTGCTGATCGATCCGCGTGCCTCCGACCGCGCCGTTGATGATGCAAATCGGCATGTTGGCATCGGTTGACAGTCGTTTGGCCTGGATGATGCCCCAAACGCCAAGTTGCAATTCGGAACCTTTGTTGACCGCATAACCCCATCCTACGGTTTTGCCATAGGAGCGCAGCCATTGATCGGTCGTCGGGTCGGCGGTCTCAGTGTTGTCGGTCGAAAGCGCATTGGACTGCCCTTCAATGATGTAGGCATCGCCGCAGACCACATTGGTCACCGTGGCCACCACGGTATCCTGATTCAAGGCATTGGTCGTGCCATAAACAATTTTGTAGGTAAATTTCCCCGCCGCAATAGGTGCGGTGAATGCGTAATTGGTGCCGACCAGATTCTGCCGCAGCGTGCTGCCGTATGGCACATCGCTGCCGGTATCGGTGGTGTATATTTTAAGAAACACCGAAGCCGGCGAACCGGATTGCGTGCCATTGTAAAAAACCTTGCCAAAGCCGGTGTCGTCACGGGCGATGAACTGGTTGTTCACCACCTTCTCGGTCGCGCCGGGCGTGCGCTGCAACCAGGCATCGCTCGCGGGCTCGGTGACTTGGAAGGTCGTCGTGTTGGTCACAGTGGAACCGCCATTATGCATGGTCAGGCTGACGACCATCGGCCCGCTGCCCTGGGATCGCAGCAACGTCAACAGCCCCGGCGTGATCTGTTTCGTGACCGCCACGCCATTCACTTTCCAGCTGTAGGTGAAATTCGCCACGCCCAGCCCCTGCAATGTGGCCAGATTGGAAATGCTCGGTGTCACCGTCATCATCGTGCGGCCATCCCAACTCGTGGTGGAGGGAACCAGGGTGAAAACGGGGTCGGGAATCGTCTCGGTGATGTTCACCGGGATATCCACGGTCTGCACCGACCCCGGATAGATGGCCTTGAATTGAATCACATACGACTGATTGCCCGTCACGCGTCCCGCATTGACAGGCAAAGTGAACTGGTCCACGGCGAGCACGGTGTCGATGCCACCTTGTTTCAAAATCCAATAAACCTTCTGCGCCCCACCGGCCTGGCCGGTCAAGGTGGTGCTGGCATTTTCGTTGAGGGTTACCGACCCGGGCGAGACGCTGAACGTGCTTCCCGGCTGCACGAGATTCCCGACCAAGGTTTGCAGCGGCTTTTGGTTTTCGTATTCCAGCTTCACCCAATTGGCGGAACGAACCACCTTGGAAATGCGCACCTCATCGATATCACCAACAAAATTATAGCCCCCGCCCCAGCCGCCGATCCACATGTTGGCAGTACCGGGAATATTCATGTTCCCCCCACCATTCGTGCTGCCGTCGAGAACTCCATTTATGTAGAGTCGCGCAGCACCGCTCTGATAGGTATGGACCACATGATTCCATTGGGAAATCGGCATCGTATTAGTCGCGGTGACATTCCCTCCGGAGAAATAGCAGTCCATGTTCACTTTCAGGGGACTAGCTAGTTGCATCACCACTTTCCCCTGCCCTTGTTCGATTCCCCAGCCCACAGCCGTGGTGTTGGCAGCATCCGCCTTGACCCAGCACTGCGTAGAATGCGGATTGGAGCCGTTGGAAAAACCAGTGATTCCCTGGCCGCAATTGATACCCTGGCCGGCGGTGAAACGCCGGCCTTTGCCAATGATCCCCGAGCCCAGCGTAGTGGAGGAATTCGTTGGGCTAACAGTGCCAACGGAATCGACTACCGTTTCATTCATGTGGATCACCGCTGCGTAGCCGTTGGAGGCGCTGAATACTGCCGCGCCGTTTGATTCCGCCGCAACTCCCGCTTTGCCCCAATACATTTTCACCTCTTGGCTTGCGTTGCCGGCGATCGTGGGGATTTTGATCCAGACGTGGGCCGCTCCTGCCACCGAATCCCATTGTTCAATCTGATAGGGGAGCGCCGCACCGCTAGATGTGGTGAATCGGATGTCACGACCATCACTCTGCGCTTGGGCGAAATTGAAATTGTTGGTGTTAAGCCGGAGCAGAAGCGGAAAGTTCGTTTCGGTGGCACCCGCAGGAATATTCGCCCCTTCAGGAGTAGTAATGATGAAAAACGAGCCCGAGTGCGCCCATGTTTCGTATGTCTGCACGCTTACAGAGTAAACTTTCGTTGTTCCGTTCTGTGCAGTCACCGTGTAATTCACTGCACTGGTGAAGTTTTGCGTGCTGCCAGATGCAGGGCTGAGCGTCGCAAACGGAGATAGAGAAAACGCAGGTGCCAAGGTCAGCGATTGGCCTGGTGGCACCGTCAGCAGGATGTTGGTTCCGGAAATTGTCGCCAATCCTAAAACACCAAAGTCAGCCGTAAGAATGTCCTTGGCGGAACTTGCAGGCGTGACACTAACAGTCACGACATAAGTGTTCACGACTGCTCCATCTGTGACCGCATAGTTCACCGGATTGCTAACGGCAAACGTCGGCGAGGGTGCGGCCCCACTGGTTTGATTGCAAGTTCCCGTGGTCAGCGTGAAGGTGGGAGCCAGCGTTGCTAGCGATGTCCCAAAGGGCACGGTCAAGGCGATGGTTTTGGTTGTCTGGTTGATCACGCCCGTCGAAAGAAGGGTTCCAAAGGATGTAATAATGGCTTTGGAACTCAGACTGAGTATGCCAGTAGTCGTATTGAAAGTCCAAACCTGGCCGCCGACTGTTTTTGTGAACTCATTGCTCACCGGACCAGTAAAACCCGTCAGGCCAAAGGTGCCGCCGAACGACTTGGTTGTGGTATTCACCAAGGTCCAGGAACCGGAAGTCAACGTAACGGCTGAGGTATCGACAGTGAAAATACCATTCAATGTCGCGCTGCCTGCGCCCGTGATCTTGTTGTTCGTTGCCGCATCGGTAATGACGAATTTCATTCCCCCCGTATTACTCAAAACAAGTGACTTGCCGCTGCTGACCGTGGTGCTGCCCGTGTAGGTGTTGACACCAGACAATGTCAGTGCTCCATTGCCCGTTACCTGCACCGCTCCCGCGCCTGAGATTACGCCCGACAATGTTTGCGGAGACGAACTCGCATAATTCAAATTCGTAGAGGCCCCGAGGGCAATGGACCCCGCATAGTTGCCGCCGCCTAATGTTCCCGAACCAAAAGTATTGCCGTTGAATTGTGTGAGCGTGCCGCCGATGGTCAGGTAACCGGTTGCGGGACCAGTGCTCGCCACCAGAGTGATCGGACCGGTGAAGGTATTGGCCCCCTTAAGATTGACCCAACTTGAGGAACCCGTCTGCGTCCTGAAAGTCACATTCAACGACATCGCGCTGCCGTCACCCACATTGGGGATTCCCGCGTTGATGGAGACAGACTCGCGGTCACCATTGCCGTTGAAGCCCGTACGGAGATCAATCGTCTGTGCTCCCGTGGCAGTGGAGGAAATCGTGCCATTGATCGTGTGGTCACAGTCGTTGCCATTGAATCGGAATGTGTAAGTGCCGCCGCTGCCGGCGAAAACGATATTGTCGTTGTTCGCGACGGTGCGGTTCTGATTGGGAAATGTCTGCAGGATGCCGCCATTGTTGATCGTGAGCGTGCCGGTATCGTTCCAAGTCGTCGTGTTGCCGGACACGGTGGTGTTGCTGTCGTCGATGGTGAACGTGCCTCCGGCACTGATGACAGTGGAGGCAAACACACTGCCACCGCACATCGCCGCACAAGCAGCCCAAGCCGCCGCCCACCGCTTCAAGATTGATAGGCTCACCCTGTTGATCGGATGCAGCGGCACACGGCACTTTCTCATGCTAAGCGTAGTGGCACGAACTGACGGTTGTTTATCAACAAAAGGAGGGCATTTCATAAAGATCGAAGATTGGGAATGATTGCGCTAGGAATCTATTCCCGTTGCTTGCGCACTTACGCTACACGCTTATGCAAATGCGTCTAGGTGTTTTTTACTCTGATACACATCAATATGACCCTGTTCTGATCAACGACGAACGTAAGTCCGCTTCGGTCACCCCGCCCGGCGCTTGAAGACCACGACCATATCGAGACAATCTTTCCGCTTTACTGGCTTGGCGGATCATGTAATATCAGCGATATGAAAATGATTTGCCTGAGTTATCTCGGCCTTATGCTACTAACTCATCCAGCTCGATGCCAGCAAGACAATGTCGATGAGCCGGAGACATCAGCGCCCTCGACTCCCGAGGACTTGCTCGACGACGAACACGTGCGCGAGGAACTGGCGGTCAACGATTTCACCGCACCTTCAATCGCCAAGGTGTTCACTTCCTTGCAAAATCTCTCTCCACTGCCGATGACGGATGTCGAACGCAAGTTCACCGAGCGCATGCCGCTCGACCGGGCGGATTTGGCCATTGAAATCGGCTTTTTGATTGCCGATGGATTCCTGGTCGTCGAGTCCGGCGACATGGCAAAGGTCGAACCTCTCGCCAAGGAGTTGTCGCGCTACGGCAAGGCTCTCGGTGCGGGCGACCGCGTCTCCCGTCACGTGGCCTCGCTGCTGGAAAGCGCCAAAAACAACAAGCCGGATCAGTTGAAAAAAGAACTCTCCGCCACCCAGAAGGATGTCGAAAAGGAACTCGTGGCCCTGCGCGACACCGACCTTGCACACTTGATTTCGCTGGGCGGCTGGCTGCGCGCCCTCAATGTCGCCGCCACCGCTGTCAACAAACAATTCAGCCCGGAACGCGGCAAGGAACTGATGCGCGAAGACATCGCCGATTATTATACCGAGACCCTGGGCACCCTGCATCCGCGGATTTCGGAGCGCCCGAATTTCGTCGAGATGCGCGAGATTCTTTCCGGACTACGAAACGACATGGTGGTTGACGAAAAAAATCCAGTCACTGCGGAAAAAGTCGCGCAAATTCTTGCCAAATCAAAGGAATTGGTCAAACTAGCTGCCAAGCGCGTTGCCGAGTAACCCTCATTCGCAGGGGGTGACTATCCCACGCCGTATCCCATTACCATGAAGCACATCGCATTTTGCAGCTTGCTGTTTTCCCTCCCTGTCATCGCGGAACCTGCTGTCGATCCGACAGGAAACACCAAGCCCGAACCCGCTGACGCCCCCCCCGCGGAAGCGGAGGTTGTGCCGATTCCCGAACCCCTGCCGCAACCTGTTTCACGACCGTCACCCAAACCCGTTGTCATCGCTGGCGGGCAGGGGGCACATGAAGTCAATGGCATCGCCGCAACCGTCAATGGCCGCGTGGTGACCAAAAAGGAGGTTGGCATCCTGCTTGCGCCCGTGGCATCCCAGTTGATGGCCCAGTTTCCCCGTCGCGGACCGGAGTTTGAAAAAAAGATCAACGAGTCGCGTGAAAAAGTTCTCGATGAACTGATCGATCGCGAGTTGATCATGAGCGAATACAAAACCCAGGGCGGCAAACTGCGACCACAGGTGATCGACGAGGAAATCGAACGCCAGAAGCGCGAGTTCTACAACGGCAACGAGGCCAAGTTCCGCGAGGACTTGCAGAAGTCGCGCATGACGATGGACGGATATCGCGAGATCACCGAACGCAAGCTGATCGTGCAGGCGATGCGGGCTTCGAAGTTCAGCGACACCGCACCTCCGCTGCCCGACGAAATTGAAGAGGAATACAACAAGGTGAAGTTGACCATCCGCGACACGAATGGCGACAAGATGACCTACGAAAAAATCTACATTCCCGCCATGGATCCCCAGAACAAGGAGGCGACGCCCGACATGCAACTCGCCCTGGCGGAGGACGTTGTCAAGCAGTTGAAAAGCGGCGCAAACTTCGCCGAGCTGGCCAAAAAACATTCGCGCGATGCCAATGCGCTCGAAGGCGGCAAGCAGGAAAACGTGCCGCGCACCGACCTCGCACCGGAATTCGCTTCGTTGATCATGGATCCACCGGAAGGAACCCTCATCGGCCCGCTGATGGATCCGAAAGGACTGACGATTGTTCGGGTGTTGAAAAAGGATTACGGTCCGGTTCCGCCGCTTTCGAAAGTCCACGACCAGATCGAACAACGCGTGTCCCGTCAGAAGTCCGCCGAACGCTACGAACGCTGGATCAAAACGCTGCGCTCGAAAGCCATGATCAGCAAGAAGAAGTAATTTTCACTTTCCTCAACCCTCACCTCGATCCCCTTCCCTGCGGACAAACGCCCAGATTTCGCACAGTTCAGCCAGCACGATGTGCTATCCGATGAAATCGATCTTCCTCACTGCGGTCCTGACTCCCATTTCACTCGCCAACGCCCTATTGGGTGAGGAAATCACATCGGCACAACGGGAGTTTTTTGAAGCCAAAATCCGCCCGATTCTCGCGGAGAATTGCTACAACTGCCACAACAGCGTCGATAAAAAAAAGGGCGACATCGCACTGGACTATCGCGCGGCACTACTGGAGTCAGAGGTGATCGTCCCCGGCAACCCGGGCAAAAGCCGACTGATTCTCGCGGTGCGACACGCCGGGGATGTCGAATCGATGCCCTCGAAGGCACCGAAGCTCTCGAACCTCAGCATCAAACACCTCGAGGAATGGATCGCCATGGGAGCCCCGGATCCACGGCTTACCAAACCAACCAAGGAGGAACTCGCGGGGAAAGTCGACTGGCAAACGGTGCGCGACCAGCGGTTGGAGTGGTGGTCGTTCCAGCCGATTGTGAAATCCCCTGCGCCCCGGGCCGATGATCCGCAATGGAATGAAAACGAGATCGACCGTTTCATCTATGTCGGTCTCAAGTCCAAGGAAATGCAAGCCGCGCCGCTGGCCGATCCCGCCACACTGGTGCGACGTCTGCATCTGGTCCTCACCGGCCTGCCTCCGAAACCGGAAGTGGTGGAAAGTTTTGTCGCCCGTCCGACCGAACAAGCCTACGCGGCTCTGGTTGACGAGCTGATGAAATCCCCCCGCTACGGCGAACGCTGGGCGCGCTACTGGATGGATTGGTATCGCTATGCCGAAACTCACGGCAGCGAGGGTGATCCGCAGATTCCCTATGTTCAGCAATACCGCGACTACCTCATTCGCGCCATCGATGCCGATGTCCCCTACGACCAGTTGATCCGTGAGCATTTGGCGGGCGACCTGTTGAAATCCCCGCGCCTCAATACCGACCTCGGCATCAACGAATCCGCCATCGGCCCCGCCCAACTGCGACTGGTTCCGCACGGTTTCGGTGTCACCAATGCCTACGATGAACAGATCACGTTCACCGACAACCAGATCGACGTGATCTCGAAAGCGATGCTCGGGGTCACTGTTTCTTGTGCCCGCTGCCACGATCACAAGTTCGACCCAATCAGCCAGAAGGACTATTACAAATTTTACGGTATCATGGTCAGCAGTCGACCTGCCATCGTGAATGTGGACTCACCGGCACTGCAGAATCTTCACCGCTTGGAAATCGAGCAACTCAAATCCACCATCCGCCGGGAGTTCAGCAACGCATGGCTCGGCGAGGTTGATTCCGCCATCGGCAAGCTGGAAAAATCGGATCCGGAAAAGACCGGCGACAACCATCCGCTCGGTGCATGGGCAAAGTTGCGCGACCTCGATCCCGGCGCGATCAATAGCAAGATCGAGGAAATGCGAAATTCCTACCAGCAGGGTCTTGAGCACAATGAGATGGCGAAGAAAAACGCCACCTTCTATGCCGATCTGCGCGATCAAGCGACCTACGACCATTGGTTTCGCAGCGGCAACGGTCTCGGTGCCAAAGTCAGCCCTGCAGGTTCGTTCGCGCTGGAGGGCGATGGCGAGAATGCGTTCACCGGCATCTATCCCGCCGGGATATATTCGCACCTCATCTCCGACAAACACAACGGCCTGTTGAATTCGATCTTCCATCTCGCGAAGGGCAACAACGCTTCGTTGCGTGCCTTCGGATCTGGTGCCAACGCGCGATTCATCATTCGCAGTTACCCCTTGGTCCACGGTGGTCTCCACCCGTCAGCCAACTTGAGACCGGAACCTGCCTGGATCAAGTTCCACAAATACGAATACTGGAACGGCGAACAAGGATACTTTCAAATCAACACCGCTGCGGACAGCACCGCCAACACGGGTGGAGAACGATCCTGGTTCGGTCTGCTCGAGGCCTATGCAGGAAACGAGGGAATGCGCGAACTCGGCACGCCGTTGGCGGCACTGGCGGGCGGGACGGAAAAAATCACCGACCGCGCTTCCCTGCTGCTCTTCTATCGGGACTCCCTCCACGCCGCCATTTCCGCTTGGCGGGATGAAACGATCACCGATCCCCAGGCCCGGTTGCTCGATGCCTTCGTGAGCCGCGGCATGCTCTCGAACAATCTCGCCACCCTCCCGACTCCTTTGAAATCAATGGTGGAAACCTATCGGAAACTCGAGCATGAAATCCGCAAGCCCGCACGGGCACCGGGCGTGATGGAAGGAGAACCTTGGGATCAACCGCTGCTGGCCCGCGGCGACAACAAAAAAGAGGAAGCCCCGGTGCCCCGTGGATTTTTGGAATTTCTTCCCGGCAAGCCCTATCAAAAAACATCGAGCGGTCGACTTGAATTGGCCGATGACGTCCTCTCCGACCGCAATCCACTCACCGCCCGTGTCATCGTCAACCGGCTTTGGCATCATACTTTCGGACGCGGCATTGTCGCCTCTGCCGACAATTTTGGCCGCCTCGGCAGCGAACCCTCTCACCCGCAACTGCTCGATTTTCTCGCCGTCGATTTCCGCGAACACGGCTGGTCGATGAAATCCATGGTTCGCAGTTTCGTGATGAGCCGCACGTTCCGTTCGGCAAGTACCGCGCCGCCCGGGAATGGCGACAAGGACCAACAAAACCTCTTGCTTGCCTACTTCACCCCGCGCCGACTGGATGCCGAGGCCATTCTCGACAACGTTCGTTTTGTCGCCGCCAACGATACACCCCGACGTGCGATTTACAACCCGGTTGAGCGCAACAACCTCGACAGCTTTCTAACAAGTTTCAACTTCCCGATTCCCACCTCGACGGTCGGCGTGCGCACCTCGACCAATGTGCCGGCCCAGGCTCTGACCATGATGAATGGACGAATCGTCGAGGATGCCGCGCGGCAATGGGCCAAACGGATCACGGACAACCGCGATCTCGCCACCCCGGAGGCGAAGATCGATGCCATCTTCCTTCAAGCCTACGCCCGCCACGCCTCGCCACAGGAAATCGCCGCATGCCTGGAATTCATCGGCAGCGAACCAGGTGGGCCATCGAAGGGTGACTCGTTTTTCCGCATCACCCACGCCATTCTGAACTCAAAGGAATTGATCTATGTCAATTGACCATCACAACCGACGCGAATTTCTGAAACTCACTTCGAGCGGGGTCAGCGCTCTCGCCCTTTCGAGCCTGCTCAACGCGTCCGACCGCTCCACGCTCACGCCGCAGTTCCACCACAAGGCCCGGGCGAAATCGGTGATCTTTCTCTACATGTCGGGCGGAGTGTCCCATGTGGATTCCTTCGATCCCAAACCCCTGCTCAAACAACGCCACGGACAAGCCATGCCGGTCGCGCTCGAACGCACCCAGTTTGATTCCAACGGCAACATCATGGCCTCGCCTTGGGAAATTTCCAGATACGGCAAGTCCGGCATCGAAATGACCAACATGTTTCCGAAAATCGCGGAACGCGCCGACAACCTGGCGATCGTGCGTTCGATGACGGCGAAATTCAGCGAACACGCGCAGGGTAATTTTTTCATGCATAGCGGATTTCCTTTTCTCGGCTATCCGAGCGCGGGAGCATGGGTGAACTACGGCTGCGGCTCCGCCAATCCGAACCTGCCGGGATATGTCGTGCTCCGCTCCAAGAAGGCCGGCATCCCCCACGGCGGCGTCAGCATCTTCGGAAATGCGTTTCTGCCCGCGACGAATCAGGGCTCAATTTTCAACATCTCGGAAAACCAGGCGGTGCCCGATATCAATCCATCGATGCTCAAGGCCGAGCAGCGCAAGGCCCTGGACTTGATTGGCAAACTCGACCGCGGATTCGCCGACAAGGTTGCGGCCAAGGAGGCCGTGCTGGCTTCCATTGCCAATGCCGAAACCGCATTCCTCATGCAGGCAGCCGTGCCGGAACTCACCGACATTTCCTCCGAATCCGAATCCACCAAAACGAAATACGGCATCGACAGTCCCAACCAGCAACATGCCGAATACGCCCGCCAGTGTCTGATGGCGCGACGCCTCGTCGAACGGGGCGTGCGCTTCATCGAACTTTCCTGCTGCAGCCACGACATCGGCGGCGGCAATGGCGGCAACCCCTGGGACCAGCACGGTGAACTGCAAAGAGGCCACGGTGCGATGGCGGAACAGGTCGATGGTCCCATCGCCGCGCTCATCGGGGATCTGAAAGAACGCGGACTGTTAGAAGAAACACTGATCGTTTTTACCGGTGAATTCGGTCGCACCCCATTCTCCCAGGGCAGCAATGGCCGGGATCACAACCCCTATGGTTTCAGCATCTGGCTCGCCGGCGGGGGCATCAAAGGCGGCGTCACCTACGGCGAGACCGACGAATTCGGATATCGGGCGGTCAACGAGGTCGCCACCGTTTACGATCTCTGGGCCACGGTGCTGCACATGCTGGGCATCGACCATGAACGGCTGACCTTCCGCTGGAGCGGGCGCGACATGAGACTGACCGATGTTCACGGCAGCGTCTGGAAAAACCTGATCGCCTGATTTTCTTTTTCGACGCGGTTGCGGCAGGCCTGATCTGGTTGAACGCCCACAGTTTCACGCCGCATCCCCTTTCCTGCCTCTGCTGCAAAGGCATGCGCCGATACCAGGTCGGTGACTATCTTGGATTTTTTAAATGCTCAGCCCGTCAGCGAGTCGCTAACGATTATGACCTTGCGGCTTGATTTCCACCGAGCGCGCGCGCAGCAGATGGATAACAGCGAGCGTCTCAGTTGAAACCGATCTGACGAATGGCTTCGTATAGCGCGATCGCCACGGACGTGGAGAGATTCAAACTGCGGGTGCCACCGGATTTCATCGGAATCGTCACCGCACCATCGCCCGAGCCGAAAATCATGCTTTCAGGAAGTCCCTTGCTTTCCGCACCGAAGACCAGATAGTCGCCCTCGGCAAACGCCACGTCCCACAAGCCGCGCGACGCCTTGGTGCTGAACAGCCAGAACCGCGCCGATGCGCCTGCCGCCTCTTGAAGGTCCGAAAAGTTCTCCCACACGCGGAGGTCAACATCCTTCCAATAATCCAGCCCGGTGCGACGCACGTACTTGTCCTCCAAAGAAAAGCCCAGCGGTTTGACCAGGTGCAGGACAGCTCCGGTCGCGAGCGCCAGCCGACCGGCGGCTCCCGCGTTGTGGGGGATTTCCGGAGCGACCAGGACGATGTGCAACATGGCGTGGTCGGATCAGGGGATTTTCTCCAACAAGGATCTACCCGTCATTTCCACAGGCTGTGACAGCCCCAGCATCTCCAGCAGCGTGGGCGCGACATCGGCCAGAATCCCGTTGTGGAGCCGATACTCAGCGGCGTCGGCAGCGACGTAAATCGCATGAACCAGGTTGGTGCTGTGGGCGGTGTTGGGAGAGCCGTCGAGATTGCGCATGACTTCGCAATTGCCGTGATCCGCCGTGATGAACAACTTGCCGCCCAGGGCAAGGGTGCGCTCCACCAGCAGGCGCACACCGAGATCGATGGCTTCGCAGGCGTGAATGCCCGCCTCTACCACACCGGTGTGTCCCACCATGTCCGGATTGGCAAAGTTGATGATCGCGAGGTCGTAGTTTTCCAAACGCCGGTAAACCTCGAATGCGACATCGGGCGCGCTCATCTGCGGTTTGAAATCATAGGTAGCAACCTCCTTCGGGCTGATCGCGAGATAGCGGTCCTCGCCGGGATAGGGAGGTTCGACTCCACCGTTGAAGAAGAATGTGACGTGGGGGTATTTTTCCGTTTCCGCGCTTCGCAACTGCGTCATGCCTGCCAGGGAAACGGTTTCGCCAAGAATCATCGACAGCGACTGCGGTTCGAAGATCACCGGGCAAGCGTAATTCCCGTAACTTGTTAGGGTCACATAGGAAACTTTCGGCACAACCTCGCGATCAAAACCATCAAAGTTTTCATGAAGGAACGCATCGGTGATCTGACGGGTGCGGTCGCTGCGGAAATTGAACCAAAGGAAAACATCGCCATCGCGAACCCGCTGTTCGTTCGCATGGGAGAAAACCATCGGCAGTAGAAATTCGTCACCGCGGGGTTCGGTGGCATAGGCTTGACGAACCGCGTCGCCGGGGGAAAGCCGGGACAATTCACCGCGACCGAAAACCAGTGCATCCCAAGCGAGCTTGTTGCGCTCCCAGCGCTTGTCGCGATCCATCGCGTAGAAGCGTCCGATCACGGTGGCGATCTTGGCGTAGCTGCCCTCCAGGCGTTGTTCGACCGCATCCAGAAACCCTGCGCCACTCGTCGGAGATGTGTCGCGTCCGTCCGTGATCGCATGCACCAAAGTATCCGTCACTCCCGCCCGAGCAGCCATGTGGGCGATCGCGATGAGATGATCCTGATGGGAATGAACGCCGCCATCGCTGACCAATCCGATCAGGTGCAGCCGGGTGTTTTTTGCCTGGGCAAAGGCGTTTTGCAGATTCGGGCTGTTTTCGAGTTCACCGTCCGCGATCGATTTGTTGATACGGGTGAGGTCCTGCCAGACGATGCGACCGGCACCGAGATTGAGATGTCCGACTTCGCTGTTGCCCATTTGGCCCTGGGGCAATCCCACGTCCAGCCCGCTGGCGGAGAGACGGGACTGAGGGTAGTTTTCATAAAGAAAATCGTGGAAGGGGGTTTTTGCCAACAACGTGGCATCGCCGTCGCGTTCCGCAGTCGCCCGCCCCCCCGGATTGACTCCCCAACCGTCGCGAATGATCAATACTACTGGTTTCTTTGCCATGACACACGTTGCATAGCGCAGGATTCATGCTTCGTCCATGCAAATGCATTCAGTGCGCTGTCACGAGAATCAAACCATGAAAAAACATGACGTCATACCTACCGAGCGTTCACCACTCATCGAACCGATTATTTTTCCATTCTGAAAATTCTGAAATTCTGTCAAAAATGGCCCAGCGCAAAAGTACAGGCTCCTGATGACACATCGCCTGTCCTATAGTTGCTTTGGAACCAGCGATCACTGCTGACTCGGCCCTTTTCTAACACGCTCGCACCGGGAACTCTGCAACCACCCGATCCAGCGCCGCGATCATCCGCTCACGAAGCACGGCGGCTTTGTCAGCCAGACCGCGCTGCTGCTCCTCATATTGCCTGCGGCCTTCCACGGTTTCGATCCTCACCGCTTCATAGCCGAATTTTTCCAAATCGTAGGGACTGGCCCGCATGTCGAGACTGCGCAGTTCCATCGCCAGCGCGAAAGTATCGAGCAAAAGTTCCCCCGGCAGCCACACCTGGCACTTGCTGGCCCATTTGTACAAATCCATGTTCGCATGGATGCAGCCGGGTTGCTCGTTGACCAGTCGACCATCCAAGTCCGGCTGCGACTGGTTCAATGGCATCGCTGCGGGAGTGAAAAAACGAAAGGCATCATAATGCGAACATCGGATCGGCCGCGACTCGACAAAACGGTTCAACTCCTCGGCCTCCATGCGCAATCCGGTCACCTCGCCGTGGCGGATTTCCTCACTCCGATAAACCATCGCCCACTCATGCATGCCGAAACAGCCGAAGTTTCCCGCTTGCCGCGATGTGTTGACCAACAACGCGCGGATCCACAAGAGCCGGGCCTTTTCCTTCTCGGACAGCAAATCCGGATCGCAGAACATCACGCCGCCCTCGCAGCGATAGTTTTTCGTCAGCCAGACCGGACGGGTATCCTCCGTGACTTGCAGACCGCGACCGAATCCGGGATGCCACTGTTCCAATTTGCTCAAAGCGAAGGGATAATAGGTGAACAAAAAATCCTCCACCGGGTGGACAATCCCCCGCGAACGCCGTTCCAGGGCCGGAAGCGTCCAGAACTGCGCCCGCTGCCGATGCCGTGCCACATGCTCAGGCCATATTTGCTCCGGCACGATGCTGAACTCCTCCAATTTCACCACGCCCAGCCTAGCGCGCACGAACGATTATTCAACGGTTTCTTGATCGTGATGCAATGTGCCAAACCGACATCCTTGATTATCAATTTTTCTTAAATTTCAAGTTGCAATTCCTCCTTGCCGTGCTAGAAAAAAGGCATGAAATACATCGTCCTTCTGGCTCTAGCGCTGGTCTTCAGTTCCTGCAACACCTGCATTGGCGTTTATCGCGATGCCAAACAAGGAGTCATCTGGACCCAGCAAAAGATCCAAGGCTCGGGTAGCAGCGGCGGCACCTCCGACCCCTACGGTGCGCCGACGTATTGATGCAACCTTTCGTATGACAAGAAACGCCATAAACCTAGAAACCGCAGTTGGCAAGCGGATGAGGGGCATAAGTGTTACGCGCGGAATTAATGTAGGTTGAGATTACGGAATTGAGATCGGAACAATTTCACTGTATTTCGGCACTGACGTAGAAAAACGTGATCATTGTGGTAGTGATTTGGTAAGGTCCGTTACTACTTCCCGTATTGCGGCCGTAATG
>CAMAQB010000068.1 GCA_945860285.1 Akkermansia muciniphila
CGAAGAACCTAGGCACCGTGCGCAGAATCGTAATGAACCTCCTCAAAAACGATCAAACTTACCAAAAAAGCACCCCTAAAAAACGCCTGAAAGCATTACTGGATAAGAACTACCGCGATAAACTTCTCTCCCTAGCTTGATCGCCGTGCCCCCGCTGCCTCAAACTATTTCTTGACCTTCATCCAGAACTTGCAACGATAAACGTCGTTATGACGAATTTCGTTTCGATTGCCGGTGCCCTTGCTGACGAGACTCGTTGGCGCATTGTGCGTCTGGTGATGAACGATGCCTTGTGTGTCTGTGAGCTGGCGGAAATTTTCAAGATGCCACAGTCCTCGGTGTCCAGCCACGTGCAGGTGATTCGCAAGGCGGGATTGCTGGTGGATGAAAAATGCGAAAAGTGGACCTATTTCCGCATCGCCCCCACGCACTGGAAAATGATCGGATCTTTGGTGGACTATTTTCAGGACGAAAAACGCGGTCAATTTTCCCGCGATCTGACACGCACCAAGGCACGGCTGGCACGGCGTGAAAACAGTTGTTGCCCCGGCCCGAGAATTCTCGCCCAAACCTCCAAACGATGACTCTTCACGAACTCAAATCTCTGCTCCGGTCGAACGCCCAACGGGCTTTCCGCATTCAGTTGCCCGATGGTGAGGCGGTGCCGCTGTCATTTCACGTCACCGAAGTAGGCAGGGTACACAAAACATTTCTCGATTGCGGCGGAAAGCTGCGCGAATTGTTGACATGCCAACTGCAGGTTTGGGTGGGGCAGGATGATGAACACCGCATTGAAACCGGAAAAATGGCTTCTATTATCGAAAAAGCGCGAAGCTATCTGCCCGATGAGGACATACCCGTGGAAATCGAATACGAGGATCAGGTGATTTCCCAATACGCGATCAGTGGTCATGAAATCACTGCCGATGCGGTGATCCTGCTGCTGGCTCACAAACACACGCAATGTCTCGCCCCGGAATTGTGCGGACTTCCATCGATCCAGCTTTTGCCACCTCTCAAATCTTCCCCACCCTGCTGCGGTCCTTCGGGATGCTAACAATACACCATGAACAAAATCCTCGCCGAATTTCTGGGAACATTCATCCTCGTTTTTGCGGGAACCGGGGCGATGGTCATCAACCAGGTCACCGGCGGCACAATCGGCCATGTCGGCATTGCCCTGACCTTCGGTTTGGTGGTGATGGCGATGATTCATGCCTTCGGTGATGTCAGCGGCGCGCATCTCAATCCGGCCGTCAGTATCGCATTTTCCGTGGCGGGGCGCTTTCCGAAAAACGAAGTGCCGGGATATGTCATCGCCCAGCTTGGCGGCGCGCTGGCAGCCGGCGCCACGCTGAAATTGTTGTTCCCGTCGGCCCACGATCTGGGCATGACAGTCCCCCGCGACGGCATCATGCAGAGTTTTGTGTTGGAGATCATTCTCACCGCGATACTGATGCTGGTCATTTTCAGCGTTTCATCAGGAAGCAAGGAAAAAGGGATCACCGCTGGCATCACCATCGGCGGGGTCATTGCACTGATGGCATTGTTCGCCGGGCCGATCAGCGGGGCTTCGATGAATCCCGCGCGCTCTCTGGCCCCGGCGATCATGAGCGGGAATTTCCACCACCTCTGGCTCTACCCCGTGGCCACGATTGTCGGAGCCTTGTTGGCCATCCCGCTTTGCCGCGCCACCCGCGGTCCTGAATGTTGCAGCGGCAACCAATCCTAACCATCCCATGAAACCTCCAGCCATCCTGATTCTTTGCACCGGCAATTCCTGTCGATCCCACCTCGCGGAAGGCATCCTGCGCAATGCCCTGGGCGAATCATTCCGCGTCGAAAGCGCCGGTTCGAAACCCGCCGGATACGTTCATCCCCTTGCGATCAAGGTGATGAATGAAATCGGCATCGATATCAGTGCGCATCATTCGAAACATCTCGACGCATTTCTCGACGCCCGCGTGGAGACCGTCATCACCGTGTGTGGAAATGCCGACCAAGTTTGCCCGGTGTTTCCCGGACAAGTCAACCGGCACCATTGGGGATTCGATGATCCCGCTCACGCCACCGGGAGCGAGGAAGAACAGCTCGCCGAGTTCCGTCGTGTGCGCGATGAAATCCGCCGCGTGTTCGAAGCCTACGCAGCGGGCCGCATGGATGCCTTGCGGTGATTATGACAAATACGGGTTGCCAATCATTGCGCATATTTTGCTAATCAGTTGCTCCCCGATGGAACCCGGGTTTATATCACAACCATGCTGAAACGTATGCGATTCGTCGCCCATTGGCTGCTGATCGGGACAATATTTTTGTCCTTCGGCGGTGGTTTGGCTGTGCTGCAGACATTTGCCTGGGGGAAAATGCTGGTGGGATACTCCAGCACAAGTTCCCTGCAGGAGGCGGTGAAGAAGACCTTTGACGGCGAACATCCTTGCTCGCTGTGCAAAGTGGTCAAAGAGAACAAAAAGAAGGAAGAGAAAAAACCGCTGCTCAAGGCGGAGGCGAAAAAGGAAGCACCGCTCACGGCTGCGATCCGTTTGAAAAATCCGCTCGGAGTTCCCGCGGTAATTTTCCTGCCCGGTTATTTCGGCCATGATGCCGAAGTGATCATCGGCGTTCCCTTCCAGCCGCCGCGCTCCGTTTGACGAATCCCAGTCGGCGACGCAAGCAAGGCTGATTCCCCATTGAAGGGAGAATCGTATTCTGATGCGTCGAACCAACGGATGCTCACACACTCGTCTGCGGTGAGCGGAACCGAACCGGAAGCGCATTGTCATCCCACGGTGGAATGGCCTGCCCGCAAATCCGGTGTCGGCAATCATCGAACGCCATTCACCAACACATCCATTGAAAATTCACACACGCAAACGCGGGTTCACACTGGTTGAACTCCTCATCGTCATCGCCATCATTGTCGCACTGACGGCCATTGCCGTCCCTATTTACCGCTCGCTGTTGACGAGAAGTCATGCCGTCAAATGCTTCAACAATCTGCGCCAGATCGGTCTGGCCACGATGATGTATGCAGGCGACAACAACATGACACTGCCCGTCACCAGCCACCAGCGGCGCGCGGGCGGAGTGTCGTGGACCATCTCGCTCCAGCCGTATGCCTCCGGCACCATCGCCTTCAAATGCGATCAGGATGAGGATGAGGCGCGACCCTACACGTATCTGATCAATGATTACCTGACCCCGAAACCCTCGGGGGCGCCGCATCTCGATTTTTCGCGCCTCGCGAAGATCGACCGACCATCGGCGACCTTGCTCTTCGCAGAGGCCTCGCCGAACTACAAGAATACCGACCATTTCCACTTCTCGCCGTATCACGGCGGCGTGGTGCCGTTCTCCGAATTCGCGAGCCAGGTCGCTGTGGAATGTCATGGCGACAAGGCCAACTACCTCTTCACCGATGGCCACGTCGAAAGCCTGACAAAAAAAGAAGTGCAGGCCCTGCTTGAATCTCCGGGCAGCCGCTTCCTCGACCCTTCCGATCCCGAAACAACAACCGAATGAACTCATGAAACCATTGCCCATCTTGCTTGCCTCATTTCTTTCAATCCCAATTCTTCCCGCTGCCGTTCACGACCATTTTGCCGTCGGCATCATTGATGCCAACAACAACAACAAGGCCGACGCGGGAGAACAACTGCAGCTCACCGGCACCAATTGGGTGAACCGCACCTTTTTCCTGTTGCCGCGTCCGCTCGGCCAGCGCTGTGGAGGTTACTACAATCTTTCCGAGGCCGTGCGCACTCTTTCGCCGGAATCTTTTGCCCTCATCGCGCTGTCCGACGGGCAGTACGATCTGGCCAGTCCGAATCACCCCCGCACCGGGTCGTGGATCTGGGCGGAAATCGTTAGTGTCGCCGGACCGGCGGGCGCACGTTTCGGTTTCTGGGAGGAGAACTCCACGGTGGTGACCAACTCCCTCGCAACCAACCAGCCGACCGGCAATCCGCGTTTCGTCATCAGTGAGGGCATCGATGATGTGAACGATGACCCCTTTGGCCACATTCACGGCCGTGCCTGGACGGCGGACAAACCCGGAGAATACCTCATCGGCATTCGATTTGTCGATCTCAGCACCACCCGCCCTGGTGGTGGCTCGTGGCACACTCCCAGCCAGACCTACCTATTCAAATTCATTGCTGGACCGAACCTCCAACCCACGATGACACGCAACACCAATGGCTCCATCACCCTGACCTGGGCCAGTCAAATGGGCATTAGGAGCGGATTCCAAACCGGGATGGTCTTCACCGTCCAGCGCAGCACCACGATGGCCGCGGCCCATTGGCAGAATATCGGCACCGTCACCGGCACCATCGCCAACACCGCCACGTTCACCGACACCTCTCCGCCCGCAGGCAAGGCATTCTACCGGCTCACTTACGGCTGGTTCAATCCTTGACCGAAGGCCCTGAAAAACAAACACAAATAAAAACACAAATAAAAACACAAATAAAAACACAAATGAACACCATCCGCATCAGCGCATTGATCGCACTCGCGAGTATGACACCCAGTCATGCCCACCTCACCTACACGGGCCGTGATTTCGGCACCCTCGATCCGGGCAACGAAACGAGGTCGGAGACGCGATCGGCCAACATCTCCAGCAACTTCGGCTGGGCGTACTCGACAGACTCCGACCTCGGCGACAGCCATCGCAATAGAGCCTTTCGTTTCACGCTGGCCAGCGCCGGGGAGGTAAGCGTTTCCGTGCAGCGGGGGAGCAATTCCCTGCTGCCTGCGTTCTCGATCTACTCGGGTCTTGCGCACGGTTCTCCCTTTGATCATGACGGCAGCCCGATCACGCAGGCCTATCTCGCAGGGGTGTTCGGTAGACCCGACATTGCCCAAGGTGCGTTTAATGCCCTGGGGGATTGGAAAATCGGGACGGATGCCAGCGTGCCGGATATCATAACGGGACTCTATAATTACGATGAACTGGCCACGTTCGTCTATTTAGGGAATGTGGCCGATGGCAGTTCCGCGAATTATGGTCTGGCTTCTGGAATCAATGGCGACGCTGTGGCGGATGGCTTCGTCACCGGCACTTTCTTTTTGGCTGCCGGCGACTACACCATCATCGCCGGCGGTGCGAACACCACGATTCCCTCTGCATCACCCTACACACGCTACGCGACAAACGTGACGGTCAGCGTCGTGCCCGAAACCTCGGTGCCGCTGCTGACGGCGCTGTCGGGTCTGGTCGTCGCCTTTCGACGTCGCCGCTCCTGACGCTTGCTGCATGATAAAACGCCCCTGTTCGGGAATGAATGTGAGAAAAGGGCACCCGCCCGCAGGTACAATCAATAGTGAAGGCACCGGGGACAAAAAGAATCCGGTCATCGAGTTTCTCCTACACATACACCATGTCGTAGCCCGGAATTTTTCTCGCGCTCGCTGAGTTGGCACTGTTGCCATCGTTGTCCTTCAGCCGGAATAATCCTGCTATCGCGATGGTGACAGTGCCACCCCATTGATCCATGACTTCGACGGCCTTTTCATACTGGGTCTTGGCATTCATGTGAATGTGCATGTCCACACGCGGCATTGCGGATGGCTGGAAAATTTTCTGCTGATCTGCGGATGCAAATCGTTAGAATAAGTAGCAGGCCAAGAGCTTTAATTATCGTTGCTTTCATGAGTAATGATTAACTGCCACATTCCTAAGCCAGAAATTCATTCGATAACTTCGCGTTGCCGACCATTCTGCCGAAGCAAAAGCGCCGATGCCATGAGGCAGTCTCGCAGCTTTTGACAATTTTTCATTCGTCCGAGGACGGGATATCTCCCAATCAAAACGAACAAAAATCTCTATTTTTTGTCGTGAAAAAAAATGATTCGGGTTTAAGGTAGATCGCTTTGCGAAATAACAGCTTCCAAGAATCTCTTGCTCGACGAATGCGGATCTTGCTCACCGGTGACCCAAACGGCATCCCACCATGGCTCGATATTGTCGCTGCCGGAAATGAACGCGGTCTCTTTATGCCCACAGACGCGCCATGGGTCGCCCATGCAGACCTTGCGACTCTTGTCGGCGGGGTGCGGGCACTGCTCATGCAGGCTCTCCATCCAGGCAGCCTCGCGGGAGTCCGCAGTCACTCGCGCTACAAGGACGATCCGTTAGGCCGACTTTCTGGGACAATTCGTTGGCTTACCATCACCACCTACGGCTCTTATGAAGCGGTCATGGGCGAGGCTTGTCGTGTCAACCGCATTCACGATCATGTCACAGGCCAATACCGGAACGCAGCAGGAAATTCTCTCAGCTATCGTGCCTCCGACCCAGATTTGCTGCAATGGGTTCACATCGCATTCATGGATTCATTTTTGCGCAGTCACCAAACGTATTCTACCCGACCACTGCCCGGCGGGGCTGATGCTTACATTCGTCTCTGGTCGAAATCCGTCGAACCGCTGGGCCTCAGGGGAGTGCCCATGGATGAAGCTTGCCTACTCGCAGAAATGAAACGCTACCACGCGCAACTCGTCGTCACGGATGATACACGCGATACCATCGAGTGGATCAAAAATCCGCCACTGCCCGTCACTTCCCGGCGCGTGTATGCATTGCTTTTCCAATCCGCCGTGGCCTCTCTTCCCGAAGAGTATCAAACGATGATGGGGCTGCGATCCTATCCGTTGGAAATTCTCCGCCCGCTAACAACTGGGGTCTTACAACTCATGCGCCTCGCCATCGGTCCAGATAGCGTTTTTGAAGATGCCGCCATTCAACGCCTCCACCGCGCAGGATTGATGGTCAATGGAAAAATCGTCGGTTAAAATGGCTAGTAGGCATGCGCAAAATTTCTGGCTCGAGAGTCTTTTGCTTGTCGCACCGGCAACCTTTCGCCGCATGAAACGCACAGGACTTGCCCGCGAAAGTCAGGCCGGGGTTCAAGTCCGCAGGAAGCCGCCCGTTTCCAGCACGACGACCGCGAGAAAAAGTACAAGGATCAGCACCAGCACCAGATTGGTTGTCCAGCCGTTCTTACGCAGGGGTGCAGGAAACGGGATGCGGTTGTTGAGATAAAGCAACGTTGCCGCGAGGAACGGGATGAAAAGGCTGCCAAGGATGGTGAACGCCATGACGACCAGCAGCGGTTTTCCCAAAAATGCGAAGGGCACGGATGAGAGCGCCATTCCCAGCAGGGCCATGCGATAGACCGGCGAGCCCACTTGCGTTGCGACCTTGCGCTGATCCGGTGTCATCCGGAAAAGCAGACTGTGACAATCCGCAAAGACGCGGGGGATTGCCTGCCAAACGCCAATAAGTGAGGCGATCACTGCGGCCCAGAATCCAATCGAATACACGTAAAATCCGACAGGGCCCGTCAGCCCTGCAAGTGCGTTCGCCATTCGAGTGACGGCTTCGCGATCAGTAATCGTGACACCCGCGGCAAAAAAGACGCGGTCGGCAACGAGGATCACCGAAACGCCGAAGATGCAGGTGAAAAGATAGGCGATGGCGAGGTCGAGGCGCACGGCGCGAAGTTGGCAGGCGCCGACCTTGCCTTCGTCGCGGAGAAGGTAATTGTAACTCAACAACGTCAGTGAACCGCCGATGCCACCGATGATGGAAAGCACGCTGGCCGCTCCTCCACGCGGAATGATTGGAATGAAAAACCCGCGCACCACCGCTGCCGGGTCGCGCAGTGCCAATGCCGCACAAACGACGATGCTGACAAACATCACCACGATCAGCGGTTTCATCACCCGGGAGAAAATGTCCGTGCGCGCCGACCAGATCAAAGCGTATGCAACCACCGCGTGCCCCAAACCGCCCCAGGTCCGCGACACGGCCCCCCTGGTGATGCTCTCGATCGCCAGTCCGCAGCCACTGACCAGCGCGCCGCTGACCGCCAGCGCCCACAGCGCGAGATAAGCGGCAAACAGGATCATCACCCAGCGCGGCAGATCGCGCGACCAGCCTTCGAGCACGGTCAAACCGGTGGCAAGCTGCCAGCGCGCCAGACCTTCGCTGAGCACAAACTTGAAAAAAGCACCCATGCCCACCGCCCAGAGCAACCCGAGTCCGTATGTCGCGCCGCCGACAGTCGCGGAAACAACATCACTCGCACCGATGCCGCTCGCCGCCATGATCAGCCCGGGACCAAGCCAGCCGAAACCTGAAGCAGCCGATTCGGAGCGCGATTTTTCTTCATCCATCTGGGGGAAAAGGCGGCAGATTCATGGCTGATACCAGATGGTTACAATGGCGATGAGATTGCCAAAACAGGAATCGATGGAAACAATTTTGGCTGAGGGATGGGCCGCGATCCATTGCAGCGCCTTTTGTTGCGCGATTTCCAGCCGAGCGCGGTCAAATGCTGCCGTGTGCAGGCCCATTTTTTCGCCTTCGAATCGCACACATCGCATTGGTTCGGGTGGCAGCGGAGGGGGAGTGTTCGCGCTCATAAGTGATTGCAACTGGACAATAACTTCCAGCCCGCTGGGGTCAAGATTATATCGCGAATGCGCACGGGATCTCACGGCATGCCCAAGCTGTCCGAGACGATCGCCGCAGCGGGAGTGAGGAAAAAACAAGCCAGGCTGCGTGGGCCAAGGCCCTGCCGATCTATCTCACAAGCAATATTTTCCCGATGTTGGGGAATTGTGATTGAATCCCCGGAACCGATGGCCTAGAAAGTGCTTGTCGACTCATCTAAGATTCTTTGCAACCATTCCGCTTCCCATAAAATCATGTTCCCATTCCGCGCCAATCGTTTCCATTCCCCTTATCTGTTGCTTCTCGGATCAGTGCTTGCCGTTTTTTCCGGACTGACCGCCTGCAATAAAAACAGCGGCAACACCATTGTCGTCGGCGAGTTCGCCTCGTTGACCGGCAAAGAGGCGAGCTTTGGTATCTCCTCCCACGAAGGCACGCTGATGGCGATCGAGGAAATCAATGCCGCCGGCGGGGTGCTCGGCAAGCAGTTGGAACTCAAAACCGAGGACAATCTCTCCAAACCCGGCGAATCCGCGAACATCGTCAACAAGCTGATTGCCAGGGACAAGGTGGTCGCTATTCTCGGCGAAGTTGCTTCCAGTCGATCATTGGAAGCAGCGCCGATCTGCCAGCAGAGCGGCATCCCGATGATCTCCCCGGCATCGACCAATCCGAAGGTGACCGAGACCGGCGATTACATTTTCCGCGTTTGTTTCATCGATCCCTTCCAAGGAACCGTGATGGCGAATTTCGCGGAAAAAACCCTGAAGGTTTCCAAGGTTGCCATTTTCACTGATGTGAAGAGCGACTACAGCAAAGGCCTCGCGAAGTTCTTCAAGGAGTCGTTTTCAAAAAACGGCCAGCTCACCAGCGAACTCGACTACAGCGGCGGCGACAAGGATTTCAAAGCGCAGTTGACCACAATCAAGAATGGCAACCCCGAGGCGGTGTTTGTGCCGGGCTATTATACCGACGTCGCACTGATCCGGATCCAGGCGCGGCAACTCGGGCTCGACGTTCCCTTCTTCGGCGGCGACGGTTGGGAAGGTGCCGACCTTCTGAGCATCGGCAAGGAAGCAGTGGAAGGCGACTATTTCTCCACTCATTATTCGCCGGAAGCGGGTTCTCCGAAGGGCAAGGCGTTTGTGGAGGCCTACAAGAAACGATTCAACGGCAAGGTGCCCGATGCCATGGCGGCGCTCGGTTACGACTCCGCAATGATCCTCGCCGATGCGATCAAAAGTGCCGGCAGCACCGAGGGTGCCAAGATCAAGGAGGCCTTGACGAAGGTGAAGGACTACGATGCCGTTACCGGAAAAATCACCATCAACAAGGAGCGCAATGCCGACAAGTCCGCCGTGATCCTGCAGGTCAAAGGCGGGGCGTTTCACTACCTGGAAACCGTCGGCCCGTAATCCGTTCGCGCCTGGAGTTGCGGGTGGTTGTCTCTCTCATTTTTTCATTCGCCTGATCCCTTGGATTCGTTCTTCCAGCAACTCGTCAACGGTCTCGCGCTGGGATCGATCTACGCACTGATCGCGCTGGGTTACACGATGGTTTACGGGGTGCTGCGCTTCATCAACTTCGCCCACAGCGATGTGCTGATGCTCGGCGCCTTCTCGGCATTCTACATGGCTCCCACAGTGGAAAAAATCGTGCCTCTTCCGGGCATCGGCGGGGCACTGATCGTAATCCTTCTCGCGGCGATGATTTGTGCCGGGATCGGCATGCTGATCGAATTGCTCGCCTATCGCCCGCTGCGCAACCGTCCGAAACTCACGGTGCTGATCACCGCGATCGGGGTTTCGCTGTTCATTGAATTCACCTGCCAGCACAAGGCCGTTTTCGGTGCCGCCACCCGACCGTTTCCGACCTTGCTGCCCGCCAGCAACATGCATCTGTTGGGCCTGACCATCAGCAGCAACGATGTGGTGGTGGTGGTCATCACCGCCATCCTGCTGGCCGCGATGTGGTTCATCGTACAAAAAACCCGGATCGGCACGGCGATGCGCGCGGTGTCGTTCAACCAACAGGCCGCCGCATTGATGGGCATCAACATCAACCGCATCATTTCGTTCACCTTCGGTCTGGGCTCGGCACTCGCCGCAGTGGCGGGAATTTTGTATGCGCTGAAAGCACCAGGGATTGAGCCGCTCATGGGCATCCATCCAGGCCTGCGCGCCTTCATCGCAGCGGTTCTCGGCGGCATCGGCAATCTTCCCGGGGCGGCACTGGGTGGACTGCTGCTCGGCATCCTGGAAATTTTCGCGGGTGGCATCGAAGGACTCTCGAACTACCGCGACGCGATCGCGTTTGCGATCCTGATTCTCATCCTGCTCTTCAAACCCGCCGGACTGCTCGGCAAGTCATCGGTGGAAAAAGTATGAATCTTTCCGGCGCAAAACGATGGCTTCTGTTAGGGCTGATCCTGGCCTTCGGGGCTTCGTATTTTTCCGGCTTGATCAACAGCTACGATCGCGGTGTGTGGATCGACTGCGGCATCAACATCATTCTAGCGGTGAGCTTGAATTTAATTCTCGGTCACACCGGGCAATTCAGTCTTGGCCATGCCGGATTCATGTCGGTCGGCGGTTATACGGCGGCGAAAATATCCCTTGTATTCAGTCCGGGTGTTCCCGAACCGATGCGGCCGCTGTTGTTGCTCTCGGCACTGCTTTCCGGCGGCCTATTGGCGGCCGCCGCAGGACTGCTGGTCGGTGTGCCGTCGCTGCGCCTGAAGGGAGATTACCTCGCCATCGTCACGCTGGGCTTTGCGGAAATCATCCGCGTGATTTTACAAAACACCGAAGCCGTCGGCGGTGCCAGCGGACTCAGCGGCATTCCGAAATTCACCACCCTCGGCTGGTCGTTCGGATTTGCGATCATCACGATTTATGTCGTTTCCTCGCTGGTGAATTCAACCTACGGCAGGGGTTTTCTCGCAGTCAGTGACGACGAAGTGGCCGCCGGTTCGATGGGCATCAATCCGGTGCGCTACAAGGTCACGGCCTTTGTCATCGGCGCGTTTTTTGCAGGCATCGCCGGTGGTCTTTACGCCCACCACAAACAAACGCTGGTGCCGACGGGATTCGACTGGCTGAAGTCGATCGACATCGTGGTGATGGTCATTCTCGGCGGCATGGGTCGAACACCGGGAGTGATTGTCGCCGCCATCGTGCTGACCTGGCTGCCCGAGCACTTGCGCGTATTTGCGGACTACCGAATGATCATTTACGCCCTGATGATCATCGCGTTGATGATTCTGCGGCCGCAGGGATTGTTCTCCTTTCCATTCAAAAAGAAAGGAGCCGTGGTCAAGTCATGAGCGAGGGCCAGGCACTGCTGAAAATGGATCACGCCACGATCCGCTTCGGCGGCTTGACGGCGGTTTCCCATCTTGATCTAACCATTTTTCCGAATGAACTCGTTGGTTTGATCGGACCCAACGGTGCGGGAAAAACAACGGCGTTCAACATGATCACCGGCGTCTATCAACCGACTGAGGGCGGCATCGAATTCGCCGGTCGTGCGACCGCAGGATTGAAGCCGCACGAACTAACCAAGCGGGGCATCGCCCGGACCTTCCAGAACATCCGCTTGTTCAAATCGCTCAGCGTCTTCGACAACGTGCGCGCCGCCACCCAGTTGCATCGCAGCCACGGCGTGATCAACGCGCTCTGGCGCGGCAAGGCGTTTCATGAATCGGAGGCCGAAGTCACCACGCTGGTGAGGGACTTGCTTGATATTTTCAAGCTCGATGATCTCCGCGACGACATGGCGACGAGCTTACCGTATGGTCACCAGCGACGTTTGGAAATCGTGCGCGCACTGGCCACCCAACCGAAACTGCTGTTGCTTGATGAACCGGCCGCCGGGATGAATCCGACGGAAAAGGAAGAACTGATGGGACTGATTCATTTCATCCAGGAGAAATTCCAAATCAGCATCCTGCTCGTCGAGCACGACATGAAAGTGGTCATGGGTGTCTGCCAGCGCATCGCGGTGCTGGAATACGGCGTGAAAATCGCCGAGGGAACGCCTGAGGAAATCCAGCGCAACCCGGAAGTGATCAAGGCCTATCTGGGAACCGAAGAAGAGGAAAAGGAGGTCGTCGATGCTTGAAGTTTCCGGCCTGAAAGTCACCTACGGCTCCATCCATGCCCTGCACGACGTGAGTTTGCAGGTGCCGGCAAAATCCATCGTCACCCTGATCGGTGCGAATGGCGCGGGAAAGTCCACCACCTTGCGGGCGATTTCGGGGCTGGTGAAATGCGCCGGTGGCAGCGTGAAATATGATGGCGAGGACATCACCGGCCTGGCGGCGCACAAAATCGTCGCCCGCGGTCTCTGCCACGTGCCGGAAGGCCGCATGGTTTTCGCCAACCTCACCATCGCGGAAAACCTGCGCATGGGCGCTTTTCTCCGCAGGGATCATGCGGCCATCGCTTCCGACATGGACTATTGTTTCCACGTTTTTCCCCGCCTGAAGGAACGCCTAAACCAACTGGCGGGAACCTTGAGCGGCGGTGAGCAACAAATGCTGGCCATCGCCCGCGCCTTGATGAGCAAGCCGCGCTGCCTGATGCTCGATGAACCTTCGCTGGGAATCGCACCGATTTTGGTTCGCAGCATTTTCAATCAGATCGTCGCCATCAACAAGGAGCGCGACATCACCATTCTGTTGGTCGAACAAAACGCCAATCTCGCTCTGAAGGTCTCCTCGTATGGCTACGTTCTGGAAACCGGAAAAATCCTCTGTGCCGACAGCGCCGGGGCACTGCGGAACAATCCGCAGGTGCGGGCTGCGTATCTGGGCGAGTAATGCGGCATTGCCGGATTGTTGAATCAGCGAAATTGCTGTTTTTACGTGCATTTCCCCCGCGTGGTGCTAGAGATGTGTTCGCCCATCGTCGCGACAGCATTCCATGAAATCAGAGGAGAAAGATTTTTTATTCGAATTGCTCAAAACCCCCAGCCCGACTGGATTTGAAATGCCCGGTCAGCGGGTGTGGGCATCGTATCTCAAAAACTTCGCCGACGAAATCCACTGCGACAGTTACGGATCGACATGGGCGGTGTGGAACGGAGCAAGCCAACGAACCGTGATGCTGGAAGCCCATGCCGACGAGATCGGCTACATGATCAAGCACGTGGACGACGCTGGATTTCTCCGCATCGACCGCGTGGGCGGCAGCGATGCCGCCACGGGCCGCGGTCGCCGGCTGCGGATTCTCGGTGACAAGGGCGAGGTCAGCGGAGTCATTGGCAATACCGCGATTCATCTGCGACGCGATGACCTGGGCACCGAAAAATCGCCCGCCGTTCACGAACTTTGGGTCGATGTCGGCGCGGCGAATGCCAAGGAAGTCGCCGCAATGGGACTGCGCGTCGGCCACGTGGCCGTCTATCAGGACGAACCATTCGAACTCGCACACAAACGATTGGTTGGTCGCGCCCTCGACAACCGCATCGGCGGATACATCATCGCCCAGGTGATGAAAAAAATCGCCGCGCAGAAAAAACGGCCCGACTTCACCTTGATCTGCCTGAACGCCGTGCAGGAGGAGATCGGTGGCAACGGCGCGATGATGGCGACGCACCGTTTGATGCCCGATGTTTGCGCGTGTCTCGACGTCACCCACGCCACCGACACGCCGGGAATCGACTGCAACCGCTTTGGCAGAGTCACCCTCGGCGGCGGCCCGACCGTGAGTCATGGCACTGCCAACCATCCCTTGGTGGTGGAGAAAATCATGAAAGTGGCACAATCCGGAAAAATCCCGCTGCAACACGAGGCAAGCAGCCGCTTCACCGGAACCGACACCGACAAAATCTTCCACACCCGCGAGGGAGTGCCGAGCGCCTTGGTTTCCCTGCCGCTGCGCAGCATGCACTCGGTGGTGGAAACCGCCCACCTGGATGACATCGCCGCAACCATCGAACTGCTCGCCGGATTTGTCTCGTCGCTCAAAGCGAAGGACACCTTTCACCACAAACTCTGATGCGCGCGCTTCTTTGGATGCTGATTTTGCTGCCGATGGCCGGACGTGCCGCCGACAGTCCCGAACAAGCGGCGGTCCATTTCGCCGAAGGCATTCGCGATGGACTGGACAAGGAGCAACTGACCCTGCGCTGTTCGCTCAATCCCGAAACCGGCGACAGGAAAAAAGACGCGATTCAGGAAGCATGGCGAGGCATGGCGAAAAAAATGCTGACTCTGCCCTTCCAAATCGCCGACCAGAAAACGGACGGCAACGATGCCGCTGTGGTGTTGCTTCAGTTTGATCCCGAACGCGGCAAGCAGGCAAACATCGTCTCCTTTGCCATCGTCAAACGCGACGACCAATGGCTGGCGGCCCCGGTGGCTTCTTCCTTCCAAAACAGCGTGGTCACCTATGATCCGACCCTGCTCGACAAACGAAGAAACTTGGAAAACTGGATGCTCGGACGCGAAATCGCCATCCGCGAGGAGGCCTCGAAAAAAGCCGATCATTTCCTGGCCGAGATGATGCGGAAAAGCATCGGTGCCGAAACCCTCAAGAACATCAAACCCGATGAGTTGTTGCGCGACCTCATCCAGGCATGCCGGGATCACAACCAGGCGGGTGTATTGGCGCGACTCGGCGGCTACTCGGTCAACAGCATTCCCGCCTGGAATGCCGTCTCTCGAAAAATCTCCCAAGTCTTCACCGGCGAAGCGCTGCAGGCATGGCCCTGGAATCTGCTGAGTGACCCGCACACGCTCAGTGCGATGGGTGAAGCTCTCGATCTGGTGGATGAACAAACCATCGACATGGCATTTCTGCATCCGGATTCCCTCAACGAAGAACCGCAGCATTTGACCTTTACCCTGCGCCGCGATGATCAAGGGCTGATGAGAGTGGAGCTTCCCGAGGTTTTACTCGCCACCCGTGCGGATGAAAATGACGACTCCACGCTGCTTGATCTCGAGGATGCGGAGAACCTTGCATTGTATGAAAAAATGCGCCTCAAAGCCAGGGCTGCGCTCAATGGCATCGATCCTAACAAATCGGCAGCGCTTGCCGGGCTGATTGAAAAGAGTTTGAAGATGAATGATTTTACGAGCTTCTGGGGAACGGCAGCGAAGTCGGGCGCGGATGCCCGGGCAAACGGCATGGCTTCCGTCGTTTCCCTGTGGAGGGATTTGCAGGGGAAAAACGGCTCCAGTTTGTTTGGCAGGGTCGGTTTCCAGGAGGGGAAAAACCAGGCCCTGCTGGTGATGCAATCCTATTCTCCGCGCAATGCCGATGGCGCACAGTTGCAAAAAATCTGGCTGCAGCGCGAAGATGACCAATGGAGCATGCAGGCCGATATCCCCAATGAAGCGGAAGAGGAACTGGACAAATGGTACAATGACCACACCCAGAACTGGGAGAAGGACTGGGCACAGGCTCTGGTCGGAGATGCCGTGCGCATCCGGGATGCAACGACTCTGGCGAATCACGCGCCCGAACCCGACAAGGTCCGCGAGGCCTTCGACCTGTGGGCTCGCGCCGTGAAGGAAAAGTGCATGGCGAAAGTCATCGCCCAATGCGCGACCTTCGATGACAACACCTCGATCATCAAGATGCTGCGCACGCTGTCGGGCGAACTCATCTACGGTTCGGGAAGCTATGAAGTTCTGAACGTCGAAATCTCGGGTCGTTGGGGCGGGGTCAGCGTCAAGCAGATTTCCGACAAGCCGAATTCCACGCCGCAATATCCGCTCTTTGTTTTTGTCGGCACGGAAAAGGGTCCGCGTCTGCTTTCCCAGGTCGAACTGAAGCTCACGACGATGGGCAACCGCAGCCGCGAGTTTCTCAACGAGATCGCATTCAAGGACCTTTCCAAACGCCTGCCCAATGATGCCATCGGCGAACTGCGCTCGATCTACGACAAACACTGCAACATGGTCCGCAAAAAAGATGTCATCAAACAGTAACCCGCCCATGTCTTTTGATGAAGCCTATGCCGTCGCACAACGATTGCAGGCCAGTGTGGAATCCGTCATCCGCGGACAATCGTCGGCCATCCGCAGCATTCTGGCCTGCATGGCATCGGGAGGGCACGTGCTGCTGGAGGATGTGCCGGGCACCGGCAAAACGACACTGGCAAAAGCCCTGGCCAACGCCATCCATGGCGCGACGTTCAAACGGGTGCAGTTCACTCCCGACCTGTTGCCCTCGGACATCCTCGGCCTGTCCATTTTCGATCCCTCGACTTCCAACTTCCGTTTTCAAGCGGGACCGGTGTTCACCGACATCCTTTTGGCCGATGAAATCAATCGCGCCTCGCCAAGGGTGCAGAGCGCGTTGTTGGAATCGATGGCCGAACGCCAGGCCACCATCGATGGCAAGATCCACAATCTGGGCGACATCTTTTTCGTGATTGCCACCCAGAATCCGGTGGAATTCCGCGGCACCTATCCGCTGCCCGAGGCACAAATGGATCGCTTCAGCATGCGATGCGGACTTGGTTACGTCAGCGAGCAGGAAGAGGTCAGCATTTTGGCCGACCAACTGCACGTGCATCCTGTCGATGCAATGAATGCCGTGGCCAGTCGGCGGGAAATTCTCGAATTGATGGAGGCGGTGAAGCATGTGCGCTTCAGTCCCGAGTTGCAGCATTACGCCGTGCAAATCGTCGCGGCGACCCGCAAGCGCGCCGACCTGCAGTTGGCCGCCAGCCCGCGGGCCTCGCTCGCATTGATGAAATCCGCTCAGGCGTTTTCCCTTTTTGAAGGACGCGACTTCGTGGTGCCCGAGACGATTCAGGCCATCGCGGCGGACGTGATCGCCCACCGACTCGTACCGGGTCCGGATGCCCGCTATTCCGGAGTCACAGGCCGCAGCATTGTCGCGGAAATCCTCGAACAAGTGTCGGTGCCGGTTTGACACGGGATTGTTGAATAAATCCGGTGGATATCCGGTCCGATTGATGTATCATCACTCCGCCATGAAAAAGATCGCATCCGGTTCATGTTTTCGTGCCGTAATCCTGTCGCTTTTTGTCGCGCCGCAATTGCAGGCGGAGGTGACGGTCGACAACGATGCGCTTGGCAAAAGCCTCGGCGGCTGGGACTACAACAAGGGAAAAGCGGCAGAATACGAATTGTCCGGCAGCAAATACCGCACCTATCGCCCCGAAGTGACCCCCACGCCCGAGGGAGGAATTTTCATATCGGTGCGCGTTGACTATTGTCGCGGCGTATTCGCCACCAACGACTTCGCCACCTTGGAAATGACATTCTCCGCCGACGGCACCCTCGCGAGCGTGCAAAGCAGCATCGCCATCCAGGGGAAAAAAATCACCAGTGATGTAGTGCGCAGCGGCGCGGACCTCGGCGCGCAGAGCGGCGCGATCGGCGGGGCCGTGAAAATGGGCGGTGATTTGGTCGCCAATCTGACGGAGAAACTATCGCGCGAAAATCTCGTCGAAGCGGGACGGGTGACTTTTCCTGCCGCGATCAAACACAATTTCAACAAGGTTTTCCAGGCGGTGCAATTCATCGCCCCGGTCGTGGCCCCGATGGCGGAGCAAAAATCCCCAGCCAAACCAGGCGCCAGTCTCGACCCGCGCAAATAACGCGACCGTGCAGGCCATCCGCCGCCTATGGCGCGTCACGGCGCGCGTGCAATTGACCAAAACAAATTGTCGTATTCTCCGCCTGATTCCTGTATTCCTTTGCGGCACGCTCCCATTTGCCCTCAGTTTCGCCTGCAACCGTCACTTCACATGAATCTTTATCAAATCATCGGCCAAGACCGCATTCCCCAGTCCGGCATGCTGGTCATTCCGGGCCGGGTGTCCAGCCACGAAATCACGGTGTTCAAGAAACTCTTCGCGCCCCGCCCGATCACATGGTTGATCGAGGAAAACGCGGTTCTCCACGAGGACATCAAGGCCCTGATTCAAAACGAAGCTGGTCTGATGTTTTCCGCCGACGACAGCGCGCCAGCCACGGCGGGGCAGCAATTGAAGTCCGCATTGGAAAAAAGCGGCCTGCTGATATTCATCCCCGGCGATGTCGTCGCCCGGTCCGCCGTGCCCTGTCATATACCTACCAAAGTTCTGAAAACCCTGCTGCAGCTCGGACTGCCGGTGCTGCCTATCGCCGTCGATGCACCGCGCGAGGGAGGATTCACGATCGATAACCCGTCGGATCTTCCCCAAGCGGTGATGGCCGTCGCCGAAGCACTCCCGGCAAGCAAGGCCACCACGGCGGCATTTCAGGAACGGCTGTTGCTGGCGCACGAGGAGGCATTCTCCCAACGCACATTCCTCAAACAAAATCTCGGTGTCGCACTGCTCAAGGGACTGAAAAAATTTTCCGCCACCGCCCGAATATTCGACGGGGCGGATGATTCTTTTCTCGACTACCACAAGGTGCTCGCCTCGGCAATCGTACTCGCGAAACTCATCCGCAAGGAGACCGACAAACCACGTGTGGGTATCGTGCTGCCGCCGGGCAAGGGCGGATTGATCGCCAATCTTGCGGTGATCTTCGCCGGAAAAGTCCCGGTCAACCTGAACTACACCGCCAGCCAGGAGGCGGTGCGCTCGGCAATGAGACAGGCCGGGCTTGACCGCTTCATCACGGTCGATCCTTTTGTTAGAAAATTCCCCTCCTTCCCGTGGCCGCCGAATCGAGACCTGATTCTGATCGAACGCATCATGCCGGCACTGAAAAGGGACATCGCCAAATGGATGCTGCTGACAAAAATCATGCCTGTATCGGCGCTCGCCTCGCATCTGCGAATCAACAAGATCGCGCCGACCGACGAAGCGGTTCTGCTCTTCACCTCGGGTTCCTCCGGGGAACCCAAGGGCGTGCCGCTGACCCATCGCAATGTGCTGGCCAACGAACTGCAATTCCACTCGCGTCTCGGTGCCACCGCCGGGACAAAACTCCTCGGCAGCCTGCCCTTGTTCCATTCCTTCGGCTGCACCGCCACGCTGTGGTATCCGATTCTCGCCGGACTCGAACTGGTCACCTACACCAATCCACTGGAGAACAAACGCATCGCCGAACTGATCCACCAACACAAGATCAATATCCTGCTTTCGACTCCCACGTTTCTGCGCGGCTACATGAAACGGGTGGAACCGGAACAACTCGGCTCCCTGTCGCTGGTAGTGACGGGGGCGGAAAAACTTCCCGTGTCGCTCGCCGATGCCTTCGAGGAAAAATTCGGCATCCGTCCCTACGAGGGATACGGGCTAACGGAAACATCTCCCGCCACCAACCTGAATCTTCCCGATCCGGCGGGCGACGGCATCCATCCGGTGATCCCAACTTCACGGAATGGTTCGGTGGGACAAATGCTGCCCGGGATCGCGATCCGCCTGACCAATCCCGCCACCGAGAAGTCCATCCCTGTTGACCAGCAAGGATTGATCTGGTTGAAGGGCGCCAATGTGTTCAACGGCTATCTCAACAATCCCACCAAGTCAACGGAGGTTTTGAAGGAGGATTGGTTTCTGACCGGCGACGTCGGACGGCTCGACGAAGAAGGCTTCCTGTTCATCGAAGGGCGCATTTCGCGGTTTTCCAAAATCGGTGGTGAAATGGTTCCCCATGAAACCCTGGAAGCGGCCATTTCCAAAGCTCTGGCGCTCGACCAGGAGGGCGAAAGGAAAATTGCCGTCATCGGTGTCCCGGATGCACAGAAGGGTGAGGCGATCGTATTGCTGTCCAGCGTGGCAGGCATGGCTTTGGAACAGGAATGCATCGATCTGCGCTACAAGCTGATGGATGCCGGCATTTCCTCGCTGTGGTGCCCCAAACGGATCATTGCCGCAAAGGACATCCCCATGCTGGCATCGGGCAAGCTCGACATCAAGGGCTGCGAGGAACTGGCCGCCGGTTGACATTGCGGCGACATCATCCGCCGATTCAACGGCTCAGGCTGTCCTGCCACAGCAGGACAAATCCGGCGCTGTTCAAAACGGAGGTCGCAAACTCCAGATCATCGACGTGCAGCGCCAGCAACGAATACCCCCGGTATGCGGGCAAGAGCGGATAGGCAAAATCAATGTTGGTTTCCGCGCCCATCAAATGGTCGAGACACTGCAACAGGTTCGGACCTGCCTCCTTCAACTCGACAACCAGCAATTCACAGACCGTGTGGGGAATCCCTTTTTCGAGAAAAAGCTGCTCGGTTTGTTCCGGGTCACTTACAACGATGCGCGCAATCGTAGCATCCCGGGCATCCTGGACGCTGAGGCCCATGACTTCGATGGCGGACATGCGCAGCATCTTCACCAGGGCAGCCAGAGCGCCGACCCGGTTTTGCAACATTACCGAAAACTGTTTCACCGGCGGGCCGTGATCTGTCGTTTGTGCTGCCATGCAGATCGCATCTTACCCATTCCACCCCGACAAGGGAAGCATGATGTTCCGCTGTCGACAAAGCAATCATTCAGGACAGGGCAAACGCATTTAATTTGTTGAAAAATCAACAAAAGACTTGTACTTTGTAAATACATCTTAATAATTAGCGGATGTCCTCACCGCACGAACCTAACGAAAACAGCACTGCTCCGTCTCCATGTATCATCCTCATCTTACAGGAG
>CAMAQB010000069.1 GCA_945860285.1 Akkermansia muciniphila
CGTCGGCTGGGCGGATGTGTTGGCCGGGCAGTTTTATCTCGACGGCGAAAAGGACAAAGTGGCCACGGGCAGCGTGAAAGGCAATGTCCTGACGCTGAAATTGAAAGAGCCCGGCAAGGCGGCGAAGATCACCTACCTCAAGGAAGTCAGTTGGAGCCAGGAGACGTTGTTGTTGGGCACCAACGGCATTGCCGCCCTGACCTTCTGCAATTTTCCGATCTCAAACGCGCCTTGATCTGTTTCACTCTACGAATCATCCATTTATGAAAAAGCACATTTTACGATTCACGGTTTTTGCCACTGCGCTTATTGGCAGTCAATTCGCAACCGCCGCGCCCTTCGCGAAAAAGGCTAAAGGACCGGTCAAGGTGTTCATTCTCGCCGGACAATCGAACATGGAAGGACAGGCCGTGGTCGATCTCACCGGCAAGGATTACAACGATGGCAAGGGCACGCTCGCCACGTTGATCAAGGATCCTGCCAAGGCTTCCTTGTTCAAACATCTTCAGGACAGCAAGGGCAACTGGGCGGAGCGCGACGACGTCTGGGTACGTTACCAACGCGAAAACTCACCGCTGCTCGCCGGGCCGCTGAAATGTGGTTACTCCGTGTATGGAGACCCGCATCATTTCGGAGCGGAACTGCAGTTTGGTCATGTCATAGGCGATGCCATCGACAACCAGGTGTTGCTGGTCAAAACGGCATGGGGTGGCAAAAGCCTTGATGTGGATTTTCGTCCGCCGAGTTCGGGAGGCACGGTTGGTCCATACTACACCCTCATGATCGCACAGATTCGTGATGCCATGGAGAAGATCAAAACCGATTTCCCTGCCTACGACGGCAAGGGTTGCGAGCTGGCTGGTTTCGCCTGGTGGCACGGCTGGAATGATTTTTGCGATGAAAAAATGGTCAAGTCCTATGAGAAGAACATGGTCAACTTCATCAATGACGTGCGCAAGGATTTGAAATCGCCCCAACTGCCGGTGGTCATCGCCGAGCTGACAGGGCCATGGCTCAAGGATGCAAAGGACCTGCCGGAAGCCGCCAAGTTAGTCCGCAAGGCTCAAGAGGATGCCGCTGGGAACGCGAAGTTCAAAGGCACGGTGTTGTTTGTCGAGACCCGCGACTTTGTCCGCAAGCCCGAGGATTCGCCTCATCCGGGTCATGGTCATCATGAGTTCGGCAATGCCGAAACTTATTTCCTCGTGGGCGATGCCATGGCCAAGGGGATGTTGAAAATTTTGCCAAAATAACCACCTGAAACAATAGATACACACATTATGAAAGTAGCGACGAAAAATCTCATTTTGCATGCGGCAGTGCTGGCGATCATGGCCGGACATCCTTCTGCAGCCGAGCAACCGAAAACCCTGCCCGACCTGACGCAGGGCATCAATGTTGACCGCGATTTGACCTACAATCTCGGATCCACGGGAATGCGTGGATGGATTTACACCAAGCCCCCCACCTATCTGGACAGCTTGCAAGGCCGCACAACGATGGTCAGCCGGCAGATCCTGGTGACCCATGTCGGTGCCAAATCACCGGCCGACGGTGTGATGAAAGTCGACGATGTGATCCTCGGCACCGGTGGGAAGATGTTCAATGACGATGCCCGCAAGAGCATCGCCCGCGCCATTCAGGAAGCGGAAAAAGAGGAGAACAAAGGCATTCTCAAACTAACGATCTGGCGCGCGGGCAAGCAGGAGGAGGTAGAACTCAAGCTGCGGGTCATGGGCACCTACAGCAACACCGCGCCCTACAACTGTCCGAAGTCGAAATTGATTTTCGAAGAGGCCTGCAAAGCGCTGGAGAAGGAGCAACCGAGCGACAGTTGGCACGGTGCGATCAATGGACTCGCCTTGTTGTCCACCGGAGAAAAAAAACATTTGGAAATGGCCAAGGATCTGGCGCGCAAAATAGCACCGGCATCACTGGACTTGCGCAAGGAGTTCGAAGGTTCGGCGTGGGATCTGGGCTACAAGACCACCTTTTTGTGCGAGTATTATCTGTTGACCAAAGACCGGGAGGTGCTTCACGGGCTCGATGAATACGTAAGTTTGCTGGCGCGCGGACAGGGGATGTATGGCACTTTTGGTCATGGCTTCGCGGCATTGACACCCGATGGCAAATTCCACGGTTCGGTGCCACCGTACGGACCCGTCAACATGGCGGGATTGCCTGCCAACCTGGCGATCGTGCTGGGCAAAAAGTGTGGAATCAAAGATCCCGAGGTCGATCCGGCCATCGCGCGGGCCGCGGGGTTTTTCGGTTACTTTGTCGACAAGGGTGCGATTCCCTACGGCGAACATGAACCATGGCCGTATCATGAAAACAATGGCAAGAATTCGGTCACCGCGCTGTTTTTTGCCCTGCAAGCCAACAAGATTCCCGAAGCACAGTTTTTCGCAAAAATGGCCACGGCGGGCTATTGCAGCCGGGAGTGCGGACACACCGGCCAGGGCTTCAGTTATCTCTGGAGCGCTCTGGGTGCCAATGTGGGCGGACCTGCGGCGGCAGCGGCCTTCTTCAAGGAGGCTTCATGGCACTTCGATCTGGTGCGCCGCTGTGACGGTTCCTTCACGTACGATGGCGGTGAGCAGTATGGTGCGGGAAAAACCGACGACAACACGTATTTCGGCAACAGCAGTTACTCCGGACTTAGCCCCAATGCGACCTATGTGCTGACCTATTCGATGCCCTTGAAAAAATTGTATATCACCGGCAAAGACGCAAATCCGGCATTGGCGCTGAGCAAAGCGCAAGTCGCCAATGCCATAGCTTCCGGACGATTTGATCTCGACCGCAAGAAGTTGGATGAAAAAGATTTGATCGCGGCCTTCGGCGACTGGTCGCCGATCGTTCGCGGCTGGGCTGCCGAGGAGCTAGCAAGCCGGCCGGAAGGGAAAAAAATGACCAGGGAACTCATTTCGCTGGCAGGAGGAAAGGATCCCCACATGATCCAGGGGGCCTGCCAGACTCTCGGATTGCTCAACAGCCCGGAAGCCTTGCCGGTATTGGTCAAGCAACTGTCGCATGAAAACCGTTGGGTGCGCTATAAAGCAGCGGAAGCCATCAAAAAAATGGGTGGCAATGCCAAACCAGAGGTCGAGGGCATCCTCAAAGCCGTTGTCGACACCGCCGAGCCGCTTTATCCGGTCAACTGGGCTGATCCGATCCAAATCGCCCATGGTCAGCTCGCTCACGCGCTGTTCGCCGGACCGTTGTCCGATGCGCTCAAGGATGTGAATCCGAAGCTGGTCTATCCAGCGGTCCGCATCGTTTCCCTCAATGCCGACGGCATGGCGCGGGCGACGTTGAAAGGATTCTTTGACAACAAACTCAGTCTGGAGGATGTCACCGCTCTGGCTCCCGATCTGCTCGCTGCTGTCAAAACAGCGAGTCCGGCGGACACCATGTTCAGCAATGAAATCCGCATGGGTGCCTTCAAGGCCTTGACCAAACATCACTTCAAAGAAGGCATTCAGGCCGGTGTCGAATTTTGCAAAACACAAGGAGGACACGGCAGCGAAGGTCGGACCGGCGAGATCATGAAGGAAATCGCGAGTTATGGCAAAGCCGCTCAGGACGTCATTCCCGAATTGAAAAAACTTGTTGATTCGCTCAATGACGAAGTCAAAAACGGTCGATTCCCCGGAGGAGAACTCAACCAGCGCCGGACTTCGGCGGTTGAAAACGCCATCAAGGAAATCCAGTCGGCCACCACCCAACCGGAACTCCGCAGCGTTGGCTCCGGCAAATCCCGCTGATTTCTGAGCAACCCGAGCACCACTACAATCATGCGCCTGTTTTCCATGTTGATCGGGTTGACTCTGGCCACCACGTTTCCCGGTTTTGGCGAACCGGGGATCCTGGACTACGGACAGAAGGATTACATTAGACATTCCAAGGACCTTCCGCACAGCGAAGACAAACCTTGGAAACTGGTGTGCTCGATGCCGTACAACTGCCACTTTCAGCCGTGGATCGAAGTCGAAGCGGAAGCGGGCAAGATGATCAGCTTCAATTCCAGCAACCCGCTGGTGCTGTTTCTTACGCCTACCGAGACCTGGACCACGGCGGCAGGAATCCAAAGTTATGAGGCGAAAAACTGGGTCAGTGGCGAGGGTGCGATCTATACGATTCCCGCCGGGGTGACGGTCAGGGCCGTGAAGTACCGCGAGACCGGCTACAACACCACCTTTGCCGGATCGTTCGAATGCAACGACAACGACTACAACATCCTTTGGGAAAAAGCGGTCCGGACGGCATACATCTGCATGCGTGATCATTTCTACGATTGCCCCGACCGCGAACGCGTCGGCTTCTGGGGCGATGGCACGCCGGAAATGAATCAATGCTTTTACGCGTTCGACACCAAGTCCCACCGGTTGTGCAAGGAACTGGTGCTGCGCAAACTGGAGCCCAAGTTTTACCCAGGACAGCACCTGGAGTTTCTCGGCGATTACGGACTGTGGTTTTACTACCTCCAGACCGGCGATCTTGAGTCGATGCGGGCAATTTACGAACCCACGAAAACATTCCTTTTCGAAACCTATCAATTCGGCAATCCCCGGACCTGGTTCGATTGGGGCAAGGAGAACAAGGACATTGCGGTCATCGAAACCTGTTTTTTTTACAACTGCCTCGGCACCTTGAAAAAAATCGCCCTGGCCACCGGACATGAGGCCGATGTCGCGGTCATCGATCAGAAGCGCGAATCGATACGCAGCACCTTTGATCAAAAGTATTGGAAAGGCAGCTACTACATGTCCGCACAAGTCAAGGAGCCCGATGACCGCGCCAACGCAATGGCGGTCAATGCAGGGCTCGCCGACAAATCCAAATGGTCCGCGATTTACGAGAACGTGCTGACCAAAAAAACCTACTCGAGTTGTTTCTTCGACCGCTGGGTTTTTGAAGCACTGTGCACCATGGGCAAACAGGAATACGCGCTGCTGCGGATGCATGAGCGCTACCAGACCATGATTCCCTGCAGTTTCACAACACTTTGGGAACACTACGATCGCTGGTGGGCATCGCGCATCGATGCCTTCGACGATGCGTCTTCGCTGAACCACGGCTGGAACCCGCCCGCGCTGATTTTATCGCAAACCATTGCCGGCGTTTCCCCGGTCGAACCCGGCTGGAGCATGTTTCATGTGCTGCCGAAGGAGGCGTTTCTATCCTCCATCAAAATGGTGGTGCCCTCGATCAAGGGTGACATCGCCGTTTCGATGAACAAAAATGCCACGGAATATGCACTATCCCTGAATTCACCGGCGGACACGACCGCGATTGTCGGCATCCCCAAAAAATCCTTCTCCACCCTGCGTGAAATCAAATGCAATGACACCACCATCTGGAAGGGAGCGTTCATCGCGGACGCAGTCAGCGGGCTCAGTTGGCAGGGCGAAGATGAGGACTATGTGAAATTCTCGGTCAAATCAGGCAGCTGGAAATTTCTGGGACTGGGACAATTGCCGACAGATTCCCCCAAACCTCCGGCCGTGCCGGTGGTTGCCGACGACCGCGCCCTTGATAAAAAATCATGGACTGCCTCGGCCTCCGTGGCGGATGGTACGTTTCTCTTCAGTGGTGAAAAACTCGTCGTCGATGTCGCCGCCGCCAACGCCCTTGACGGCGACCATTGGACCGGCTGGCGGGACATGACCAAGACCCAGTATGCAGGACAGTGGTTCCAGGTTGACATGAAAAAAGAAGAGCAGTTCGACAAAATCGTTCTCGACACCACCTGGGCCGTTTGGGATACACCGCAACAATATGTCGTCCGCATTTCCAAGGATGGCAAAGAATGGAGCCAGCCAATTGCAACAGGCAAAGGAAACAAGGGCATCACCACCATCACCTTCCCGCAGCAGTCGGCCCGCCATATCAAAGTCGAGCAGACCGGTGCCAATCCGCTCTATCATTGGTCGATTTACGAGTTCGATGTTTTTGTGAAAAACAAGAAATGAGGTGCGGGGTTTTACCTAACAGAAAGTCATGAATGTTGCAGTCCCGATTCCGAGGCGAGATGGTTGCTTTGCAAGAATGTGCATTGCAGCGATCGGATGCTGCATTTCCCAAGCCGCCCCGGCCCCCGTTGCCTTTCCCGATGACGCTCTCTCCATCAAAGGTGATCTTGGCAGCTTTCGTGCGGAATGGAAATACGAACATCCGCAAGCCGGGGTGACTCTCGCGACGTTGACAATCGCCTCGCCGCAGCCCGCTGATCCGCCGCCGTTAGAAATCACCTGGAAGTTTCCCGCCGTGGACCTTGCGGGTACATGGACCTGCGATATCGGCAAATCGCACCTCGATCATCAGGGGACGAATGTCGAGTCCCGAGCCGTATTGCGCGCTCCGCTGCTGATGTTTCTGGGGCCTGACGACGACAATCGTTTCATGGTCGCTTGTTCCGACACATTGCGACCGCTGAAGATCAGCGGTGGAGTGGTCGAGGAAGATCTCAACATCCATGCCTCGGTGAAGCTGTTTGCTGGCAAAGAGACGGCGCTGAAATCCTACGCGATCACCTTCCGTTTCGACACCCGCACGGAGCCTTACTACAAGGTTCTGCGCGACACCGCACGCTGGTGGGCCGCGCAGGAAGGCTATCATCCGGCTGCCGTGCCTGAAGCAGCCCGGACGCCGATCTATTCCACTTGGTATAGTTACCATCAGAGCTTGAATCCCGACACGATTGTCGAGGAATGCCGGCTCGGCGGCGAAATCGGGCTGGGCGGGGTGATTGTCGACGATGGCTGGCAAACCTTGGACAGCAGCCGGGGCTACGCTTTTACCGGTGACTGGAAGCCCGAGCGCATTCCAGATTTCAAGGGCTTTGTCGACCGGATACACGCCTTGAAGCAGAAGTTCATCCTCTGGTACTCGGTTCCCTTGGTGGGCGAAAATTCACTCGCCGCAAAACGCTTCGAAGGGAAATTGCTTTATTACAGCGCGGGACTCAAAGCACATATCCTCGATCCGCGTTATCCCGAAGTGCGCGAATATTTGATCGGTTTGTATGAAAAGGCCGTGACTGAATGGGGCGTGGACGGATTGAAGCTCGATTTCATCGAACTCTTCGCTCCCAAACCCGAGACCGTCATGACCGCCGAGAATGGGCGCGACTATGCTTCGGTGGATGAGGCGGTGGATCGGTTTTTCACGGATGTCATGAAACGCCTTCGCGCCATCAAGCCCGACATCGCCATTGAATTTCGCCAACCCTACAACGGCCCCTTGATGCGCAAGTATGGCAACATGCTTCGTGGCGTTGATTGCCCGAATGCCGGTCCGGTGAACCGCAAGGAAATCGTCGATCTGCGGTTGTTGGCGGACAATACCGCTGTTCACAGCGACATGATTGCCTGGCATGCAAACGAACCGGTTCCGAGCGCGGCCCTGCAGATTCTCAATGTGATCTACAGCGTGCCGCAAATTTCCGTTCGACTCGGTGAAGTCTCCCCGGCTCACCGGAAGATGATCGGCTTCTGGATGACATACTGGAAGGAAAACCGCGGAGTTTTGTTAGATGGAAATTTTCAACCGGTCGGTCCGGCTCACAACTTCCCTTTGCTGGTTGCGCGGACAGGAGAAAAGCTCATCGCCACCGTCTATCAAGACATGATGGTCGCCGTTGCCGCCGACGCTCCACCGCAGATCGATGTCATCAACGCCAAACCAGGAACTTCGGTATTCTTGCGTTTTGAGAAGGATTACGGCCCCTGCACCGTGCGCATTCTCGATTGCATGGGTGGATTGGTCCGCGAACAAAAGCCGACCATCACCGCAGGTGTCCGCGACTGGGAAGTTCCGCCCAGTGGCTTGCTTGAAATCCGCAGGAAAAAATAGCCTGCGGATTTCATCAATTACTCATCCGTGGTGCTTTGCAGGCCGCAGCATTGCTTGAATTTTTTTCCGGATCCACAAGGGCAGGGGGCGTTGCGACCCGAGGTGCTGATGTCAAAACTCGGTTTGCGCTTGGGCAGGTTGATCTTGATCTGTGATCCACCGGGCGAGGCGATCATGCTGGTATCGGTTACGTTTGAGCCGCCGGTGCGGGCGACATTGTCCTGAGTGAGGCCATCCTCACCGCTCATCAACTGGCGCGGGGCATTTTGCAACTGCTTGAGAAACGCATCGATCGCGGCGGCGGAGCGGAACAGGTTGTGGAAGGCCTCCTGCTCGATGCTGCCCATCAATTCCACGAACAACGTGTAGGCTTCGTTCTTGTATTCGATGAGAGGGTCCTTCTGGCCCTGGGCGCGCAGATAAACTCCTTCGCGCAAGGCATCCATGTTGTAGAGGTGGGCCTGCCATTGTTTGTCGATGGCCACCAGCACCATGCGACGTTCCTCCTGTTCGAGGATTTCAGCGGGCAAATTGGCTGTGCGCAATTCATACGCTTCTTTGACCCTGACGACCAGCATGGTGGCGATTTGATCCGGCGTTTTCGCGGCTTGCAGATCCTCCAAGGTGACGCGCACCGGCAGGTTGCCCTGAATCCAGTGATACAATTCCGTCAAATCGGGTGAATTGTCGTCGCGTCCGGCAAAGTACCCCATGACATTCGCGGGAATCACCTTGTCGATGATTTCAAACACCAGATCGCGCGGGGTCTCGGTGGAGAGCACTTCGTTGCGATAACCATACACCACCTCGCGCTGGTTGTTCATCACGTCGTCAAAGTCGAGCACCCGTTTGCGCCAGATGTAGTTGCGTTGTTCGACGCGCTTTTGTGCGGTTTCGACAGAGCGGTTCAGCCAGGAATGCTCCAGCGCCTCACCTTCCTCCATGCCGAGCTTTTCCATCATCTGGGTCATCTTTTCGGCGGCGGCGAAATTGCGCATCAGGTCGTCCTCGAACGACAGGTAGGCCTGAGAAAGACCGGGGTCGCCCTGGCGAGCACAGCGACCGCGCAACTGGCGGTCGACCCGGCGCGATTCGTGGCGCTCGGTGCCGATGACGAAGAGCCCACCGAGATCGGGCACACCCTCGCCGAGTTTGATGTCGGTTCCGCGTCCGGCCATGTTCGTGGACACCGTCACCGAGCCGCGCTGTCCGGCGTTGGCGATGATTTCCGCTTCCTGGCGGTGATATTTCGCGTTGAGCACCGCGTGTTCGATTTTTTCCCGTTTCAGCATCCGGCTGAGGGTTTCGGAGGCGTCGACCGATGCCGTGCCGACGAGAACCGGTTGCCCTTTGGCGTTGGCCTCGGCGATTTTTTTCACCACGGCATTGAATTTTTCGCGCCGGGTTTTGAAAACCTGGTCGTTGAGGTCGACTCTCGTGTTGGGGCGGTTCGTTGGGATGGGCAGAACGTCGAGTTTGTAAATGTCGGAAAACTCCGCCGCTTCGGTCTCCGCGGTGCCGGTCATGCCCGCGAGTTTTTCATAGAGCCTGAAATAATTCTGAATGGTGATGGTGGCGTAGGTTTGGGTTTCCCGTTCGATGACCACACCTTCCTTCGCTTCCACCGCCTGGTGGAGACCGTCCGACCAGCGACGTCCGGGCATCTCCCGACCGGTGTTTTCGTCGACGATGATTACTTTGCCTTCCGTAACGACATACTGCACGTCCTTTTCATAAATGCAGTAGGCCTTGAGCAACTGGGAGATGTTGTGCATTTTCTCGCCTTGGGTATCGAGGCGGTTTTGCAGTTCCTCCTTGCGGGCGAAACGATCTTCATCGGTGAGTGAGGGATCGGCGTCGATCTCGCCGTAAGCAGTTCCGAGGTCGGGCAAAACGAAAGCATCGGGGTCGTTCGGCGAGAGAAAATTGCGACCGATTTCCATTAGGTCGGCATCGTGGGCCTTTTCATCGATGGTGAAATACAGTTCTTCCTTGATCGCAAACAGGTCTTTTTTCTGTGCGTCCTGATAGAAGGAAAGTTCGGTCTTTTCCAACAAGCGGCGGTTTTCCGGTTCTTCCATCAGGCGCATGAATTGCCGGTTGCGCGGCTGACCGAGTTTCAATTTGAACATCGCCCGCCCCGCGGCTTCGGTTTCGCCCGCCTCCAGCTTGCTCTTGACCTCTGCGGCAAGTTCGCTGCACAAATCGGTTTGTTTTTTCACCAACCGCTCGATCAGCGGTTTGTAGGTGTCGTATTGATGGGAGGAAACGGTGGATGGTCCGGAAATGATCAACGGCGTGCGCGCTTCGTCGATCAGAATCGAGTCAACCTCGTCGATCACCGCCAGATAGTGCATGCGCTGCACCTGCTCATCGAGCGAACTGGCCATGCCATTGTCGCGCAGGTAATCGAAGCCGAATTCCGAGTTGGTTCCGTAGGTGATGTCGCAGGCGTATTGTTCGCGTCGGTCGGTCGGGTGCATTTGATTCTGGATGCAGCCGACGCTGAGACCGAGGAACTTGTAAAGCGAGCCCATCCATTCGGAGTCGCGGCGGGCGAGGTAGTCGTTGACCGTGACGATGTGAACGCCAAGCCCGGTTAGAGCATTCAGATAGACCGGAAGCGTGGCGACCAGGGTTTTCCCCTCGCCCGTCTGCATTTCCGCGATCATGCCGCGGTGGAGGGCGACCCCGCCGATCAACTGCACATCGAAATGGACCATTTCCCAGGTGAGTTGGTGGTCGCACACGGTAATTTCTCTTCCGCACATCCGCCGGGCACCGTTCTTGACCACGGCGTAGGCTTCGGGCAGGATTTGTTCCAGGTATTTGGCGCGGCGCTCGCGAAAGCTCGGTTCGACGTCGCGGAATGCCTCCTTGGCGGACTCGATCGATTCCGGATCCGCGGCGATGCTGGCCGGGAGATCGGGAAACTCGTCGCGCAATTTCGAAAAGCGACTTTCCAAGGCCAGTGCGACTTCCCTCAGTTGTTCCGGCTCCATGCGAAACAACTGCGGTTTCGGCGGAGCATGCAAATCGTGGTAGCGGGCCAGATGATCGCGCCATTTTTGCGTGAATTCGCGCAGTTTGTCCTCCGGCTCTCTCTGCAAAGCTTCTTCGATTTCATTGATGCGGGCAACCACCGGACGCAGGCGACGCACCTCGCGTTGGTTTTTACTGCCGACGATTTTTTGCAGAATCCATTTGATCATAAAATTGTGAGAAGAGTGGAGCGATTCAGGGGTGGGATTGGTAAATGCGAAAGACTTGATGTGCAAGGATTAATTCAACGAGCCAGCAGCCCTGAAAAGCCTCAACCGCCTGTTTTCGGAGGACGTTTTTTCGGGGTGACATCGCGAAGATCCGCAGGGTTTTCTCCACGTGCCCGCGCCGCCTGCTGTCGCTGCAATTCCTCCTGCTTTTCCATCATTCGTTCCATGAAGGTTTTCTTCTGCGGTTTGCTCGGATCAACGGGCCCCGTGGGCTTTTCCTTGAGTACGGGCTCGGGTAGTTTCGAAGTCAGCCAGGTTTGGAAGATGGTGAAAATGTTCTGAGTCGTCCAATAGAGGGCGAGTGCGGAGGCAAACGAATAACAGAAAATCAGGAACACAAAGGGCATGAACATCATCATCCGCTGCTGCATTTTGTCGCCGGTTTTCGGCATCATTGCCATCTGTGCGAAGCTGGTCAGGGTCATGATGATCGGCAGCAGGTTCACTGGATAGCCGAACAAGTGCCCGATGGTGTCGGGCTGCGACAGGTCCTTGACCCACCACAGGAACGGTTCGTGACGCAGTTCCACGGCATATTGGAGCATGCGATAGAAACCGAAGAAAATGGGGATTTGCAGCAGCATCGGCAGACAGCCGCCGATGGGATTGACGCCGTATTTTTTGTACAACTTCATCACCTCCTGATTCACCTTGGTGGGATCGGAAGGGTACTTTTCCTTGATTTTGTCCATCTCCGGTTTCAGCTTCGCCATGCGCTTCATCGAGCGGTTGGACTTGTTGTACAGCGGCCAGATTGCAGTGCGAACGCAGAGGGTGAGCACGATGATCGAAATGCCCCACGACCAGGTGGATGACATTTTGGAAATGACCTCGTGAATCCAGTGCAGCACCCAGTTAAGGAAGCGACTGATCGGGGAAAACACACCGTAATTCATGATGTCACCCCATTGCTCGCCCATTTTGCGCAGCATGTTGTTGTTCTTCGGGCCCATGTAAATCTGGAAGCTCAGTTTCTTTTGCTCGCCCTGTGCGAGCGACTGGACTGGCAGTCGCAGATAGGAACTCACGCCGTGAAGCGGTTTTTCGAGACCGGGAAATGGCACGTCATAGGGGTGGGCGATGACGCTGCTCGGATAAGGCTCGCTGCATTTCAGCGCGATGGTGAAAAACTGGTCGCATACACCCGCGAGCGCGGCTTTTGCGACAGGTTTTTCGTCCTGTGATTTGTCCGAGCTGATGATGCCGCCCTTGAAACTGGTGACCTCGATGAAATGATACTCCTGGTCGTCGTGGTAAAAATAGGTGGTTTGCGCGGGCCATTCCTGCGCGTGGATAGGCCCGGCGGAACCGAGTGCCAGTGTCCACTGGTTGAGGGCCACTGCGGTGGCGTTGGTGTTCTCGATGACAACTTCGAAATTCAGCAGAAAGGCCGAGCCGGGTTTCGCATTGTCGTCAAGGAGCGAGAATGTCTTTTTGACAATCAATCCCTCGGGTGTTTTTGCAATGAACACCGCTGATTTCCCTGCGACGGACATTTTCTCGTCGTATCCGTAAAGCAGGGAATCAAATGTGTTAGGTCCGTTGGTCAATGCGGCAACAGGGTTTTTTCCGTCGTCATTGATGTGGATCGGGATTTTTTTGTCGCCGATTTCATATTGATTCTTGAGAGAGGCGAATTTGACTCCTCCGCCGAGGGTGGTGAGCGAGAATGCGACTTCCGGAGTTTCCAACACGATCAATTTTTCTTCGGGCGCGACCGGGGGAGGGGTTTTGCCCTCTTCCCCGCTGGCCGCTGGTGGCACATCGGCTTTCGGATTCTTCGCTTCCAAGGCCTTGCGGTTGAACTCCTCCAGCTTTTGCTGTTGCTCGCGCTCCTTTGCCGCGATTTGGCCTTTTTTGTTCATGTCGTACATGGTGTAGGCCATGAGCACGCTGCAAAGGGAAACGACGATCCATGTTTTTTTATCGTACATAAAGGGAATGCATTACGTTGAATGATTGCTTTCGCGGGTTTGCCGCACTGGCGGAACGGGGTCGGGACCAAAGCCGCCCCAAGGATGACATCGGCAGATGCGCCGAAGCCCCATCCACGATCCGCGGCAGGGGCCGTGAACTTCCACGGCCTGAAGAAAATAATGCGAGCACGTCGGTTGGTAGCGACATCCCGAGTTCGGTCCGAAAATCACTTTTAGCGCGGGACTGATGACACACTGGTAACAGCGGATCACCAGTCGAATCAGCAATGTCACGGCGCGGGATATCATCGATCATCAGGCGGCGGAGTTCGCGGGTGGCGTGAAAAGTCCTAGGCGCGAGGTGAGTTTCGTCCAGTCCTGCTGCAGTTCGGCAAAACTCGCACTGACCGCGTTGTAGCGGGCGATGAGAACAAGATAGCGCAGCGGGTCGGTGATGCGCGCCAGATCGTGCTGGACGATGCTGCGCAGGCGGCGGCGCACCAGGTTGCGGTCGTGCGCCTTGCCGATTTTCTTGGTGGTGATGTAGGCGACCATCAGATGGGGTAAGGTGCTGTCTTCCAACGTGCTTAAAACGAGAAACCGGCCAACTTTCGAGCGGCCGGTCTCGCGGACCTTCTGGAAGTCGGCCCGCTTTTTCATGGTGTGCTTCCGAGGAAGGCGCATCAGCGGGGAGAACTCCTGCAAATCAGGGGGTGGTATGCTGCTGGGTGTGGCGTTTGAACGCTACTTCGGCGCCTTTGCCCATGAGCCGCTTGCGACCCTTGCGGCGACGGCGGCTCAGGATGGCGCGACCTCCCTTGGTGGCCATGCGGGCACGGAATCCGTGCTGCTGCTTGCGTGTGCGCTTCGATGGGCGATATGTCGGACTCATGACTTAGGCGTGTTCGGTGGTAAAGTGTGGCGTTTCCCCCTGTCGCAATGCAGGGCGGGGCGGAAAAACTAGACAAAACTTCCGGGATGTCAACAATACAATCTGAAAATTGCCGATTTTTTCGGGAGGGGTGGAATTCCCTGACTCCGATCCGCTCGGCGGTTTTTTCAACGGCGTTGATCTCAAAAGTATTTCCTTAGGTATTTTAAGGGCCCGCTGCCACACTCATGCAATCCAGTCTCATGCCGTCGCTGCCACTGGTTTTTCCAGCGCTTCCGGTTTTGATCAAAAGTTTTGATGGAAAGACTGCATTTGACGCGCTGCGGTCGCCAATACAGCGCTGGAAGGGGATACCGGTGCGAGGATCAAGCATTTGGCACAATGAGGTCATGGCAAAAAAACAACAGTGATCCTTTTGAAATCAAGTAATCCAGAGCCTCATGGACGTGCTATGGGACGGCTGTGAATAGAAATCGCAAATTCTCCATGGGTCGTGCAGCAAATTTCCCCCAATCTTTTGTCACATATTCGCAAATCGTTTATCCCTCGGCATCACGAGCAAAGGGGAGTGATTTTCGGAAATCCGTCCATTCGAAAAGTGTGTAAATCCGGAATGATCCACAGGAATTCGCGGATTGAAATGCGTGAGTCGTGCCACGAAACAATGCTCAATGCGTCGTGCGGACAGCAGCCGCGTTTTTTTCGCATTTTTGTTTTTCGCGCATCCGCCGTTTCGTTTGTGCAACGGGAAGAGGTCCGCGCCGATTGTCGTGAGCGCGATAAGCTCCCTTGAAATCGAGGGCCTTTATCTCTATCGGGACGGTTTGGCACCATGCGTGCCGGGTTATGCGGCAACTACATTACGGGCACCATCTGTCTCAATTGCAGTACCTCGCATGCCTTGAGCGATGCCTTCGCCCGGGAACTGCCAGTGGTCGATCCGACTTGATGACGGTGATGCAAATCAGTCGAACACAACCTCGCGGCCCTGCGTGGGCTCACGGCGATCAAGCTAGGGAAAGGATTGACAAGAAATGTCGCAATCAAAAGGCAGGGAACGATCTCCGAGCGTTCCGGTGGGGGACGGTCGCGGATCACCCTAACCTGATCTGCCTTCACCCCACGCCCTCGTGCGCCAAAAACGCCGATGAGTCAGAAAGGAAGATGACCCGTCAACCATCCTGCCCCCACCGGATCGCTAGGGACAGCGATCCCTGCCTTTGAGCATCTCCCTGGCTTGATCGCCGTGTGCGTGGGATGTGCAGACTGTCCTTGACTTCGCTTCGAATCCAGTGCAGCAAGGGTTCTTCGCCGTTCATCTACAACGACCGTGATTCATCCCAGCGCAGTTATTTCACCGCTAGCCGAATTGGGCCGCAATGTGGCCGTCGGGCCCTACAGTGTCATCGGCGCGGGGGTTGTGCTGGGCGACAACTGCGTCTTGCATTCACATGTCGTCATCAGCGGTCCGGCTCGCATCGGCGCGAGCAACGAGTTTTTTCCCTTTGCCGCAATCGGTGGCAAGACCCAGGACTTGAAGTATATTGGCGAACCGACGCATCTGGAGATCGGGTCGCACAATGTGTTTCGCGAAAACACCACGGTGCACAGGGGCACTCACGAGGAAATCCCGACCCGCATCGGCGATCACAACCTGCTTCTGTGCTATGCGCATGTGGCCCACGATTGCCAATTGGGCAATCATATCATTCTTTCGAACAACGGTACTTTGGGCGGTCACGTGGTGATGGACGATTACGCGATCCTCTCGGGCATGGCCGCTGTGCACCAGTTTTGTCGGATCGGCCGGCATTCAATTGTCGGCGGATGCTCCAAGGTCATCCAGGATGTGCCTCCTTTCATGACGGTCGACGGCAATCCCGCGGTCACGAGGGGGCTGAACCTGGTTGGTCTGCAACGGCGGGGCTTCAGCGACGAGGATGTGAAGGCCCTCAAGTTCGCCTACAAAAAACTTTTTTTGAGTAAGGAAAACAACATGGCCATGGCACTGAGTTCGCTCAAGGCTTCCAGCGCGGCCAGCAACCCGCAGTGCGCCCATTTGATCGGATTCATCGAGACATCGCAGCGCGGTGTGACCCGTTGAAGCCAGGCACCCTGTAACAAGCTCCCCAACCGAATGTCTCCACGCTCCTGGCCGCCGGATTCCCGCAACGCGAAACATCGGAATTTTGCCGAGATCACGAACTACCTGCCGGTGACCCTGTTCCTCATCATTGTTTCCGCAGTTGTTGCCGCGTTGACGATGGCGGGGCGCGATGCCGATAAAGCCGATGCATTGTTCCTGGCATCGCAACGGAAAGCACATGAGTTGAACGCGATCGCGGAAGAGTATGACAACTTGATTGAATTGAAATACGGCGGATCAAATGAAGGAACCGAGCCGCCCGCGCAGTTGTCGCCCGAACAGGAAAAGAAAATCGCGGAATTGTCGGTCGTTTTGGCGAATCAACAGAACCGGACAAGCGACCCGCTGGTCGATGTGAAAAAGGGCCAGGTCTGGCGACTGGCGACCCCGATGTTTTTGCATTTCAGTCTAATGCACATTGTTTTCAACATGATGTGGCTTTGGCAGTTCGGCGTGGTGCTCGAGACCCGCTTCCACTCGCCGCGCTTTCTGGCCCTGGTTTTGGCGGTGGCGGTTTTGTCCAATGTTGCCGAAGGATTTTTCAGCGGCACGTATTTCGGTGGCATGTCGGGCGTGAACTACGGGCTTTTCGGCTTTCTGCTGTTGCGCTCGAAACTTCATCCAAGTCCTGAATTCGAACTGAGCCCGCGGGTCATCGCTCTGATGCTGATTTGGCTGGTCGTCTGTTTTACCGGAGCTGTCGGACCCGTGGCGAACGCGGCCCACCTGGTCGGTTTTCTCAGCGGCGGAGCCTTTGGTGTGGCCAACGCGTTCATGTCGGGTGGCTGGGGCATTCTCAAACGTCGCGCGCGATTCCGCACTGCCCTTGCCACGAGCGCGAACTGTCTGCATCGCTGCCATCGCTGCGAAAAAACCGAGCGCAGCGATCCCGATATGGATTTTTTCGTGAGTGCGCTGGATCAGCAGGAATACTGCCGCGATCATGTACCGGAGCATTCTGATTGAATGACGGGCATCAGGGTTTGTCCGATTGCGCTTCGAAAAGGGATTTCAGGTGATCCAGCCGTTCCTTGATTTTCCTTTCGTGGCCGTTCATGCTGGGTTCGAAGTAACTTCGTCCTTCGGGAAGGTAGGCCTGGGGGATGTAGTTTTCGGGAAAATCGTGGCTGTAAAGATACTGAAGTTCCGCGTCGGTCGTGCCCGATCCCGCGGCCAATGACTTGCGGCTTTTGGTGCGCAGGTGGGGAGGAACGGCGAGGGTTCTACCGCTCGCGACATCGCTCATGGCTTTTGCCAGTCCCATGTAGGCGGAGTTGGATTTTGGCGCCGCTGCGAGATAGACGCTGGCGTGGGCGAGGGGAATTCGACCCTCGGGCATGCCGATGAATTCCAGCGCGTGATGGGCGTCGATGGCGATGCGCAGTGCGGCAGGATCGGCCAGTCCGACGTCCTCACTGGCGAGAATGACGAGGCGACGGGCGATGAAACGCGGGTCTTCCCCGGCATGCAGCATTTTGGCCAGCCAGTAAAGCGCGGCATCGGGATCGGAACCGCGGATCGACTTGATAAACGCGGAGATTGTGTCGTAATGATTGTCCTCGTCGTAGGCGATCGATTTTTTCTGAATGGATTCCTCGGCGACCTCCAGCGACAGGTGGATTTTCCCATCGTCGGATGGCGGGGTTGTGAGAATGGCCAGTTCCAGGGCGGTGAGTGCCTTGCGGACATCGCCGTCCGATTTTTCGGCGATGTGAAACAGCGCTGCTTCTTCGGCGGTGACCGGCAGATGTCCCAGTCCGCGCTCGGCATCGGCGATGGCGCGGTGCAAAACCGGCAGCAATTCGGCGGTACTGACCGGTTCGAGTTGGAAAATCTGCGAACGGGAAGTGAGCGGGGAGTTGATGTGGAAGAACGGATTGTGCGTGGTCGCGCCGATGAAGCGGATGACGCCGCGTTCGATGTGGGGCAGCAGCACGTCCTGTTGCGCTTTGTTGAAGCGGTGGATTTCATCGATGAACAGGATGGTGGTCTGGCCGCGCATGTCGCGATGGTGCCTGGCCTGATCGATTTTTGCGCGGATCTCCGCGACGTTGGATTCGACACCGTTGATCGACTCGAAGCGCGACCCGGTCATGCGTGCGATCACCGTGGCCAGAGTGGTTTTCCCCGTGCCCGGCGGACCATAGAAAATCAGCGACGTGAAGCGGTCGGACTCGATGGCGCGTCGCAGCAGCTTGCCGGGGGCGAGGATGTGCTGTTGTCCGGCGATCTCATCCAAATGATGAGGTCTCATCCGCGAGGCCAGCGGCTCGTTCAGGGGATTTTGCGGCTTGGGTTGCTGGAATAGGTCGGACACTGCTGGACAGCTTAACACGAAACCCTTCAAGGGGGAATTGAAAGATCGGCTAACCCGCAAGTTGTGCGTCACAATTCACGCATGATACAACAGGATGGAGTTCGCGGTGAAATGATCGGACAACATGTCTGATACGATGACAATCGGCGTGCCTTGCTGCGCCTGGTTGTTCTGGCGCAAGATCGCCGCAGCGCGCTGAATCGTTTCGTCGATGGTGGGGGAGAAAGCCAGTTGATAGGCGGTGACTCCGCGCGAAAGGGCGAGCTGGCGGCAAACCCGTTCTTTCGGCGAAAAGGCGTAAAGCGGCGTGCGCGGTCGCAGCAGCGCGGTGTGGTTGGCGACGATGCCGCGCCGGGTCAACACCAAAAGGCAGGCACCCGGCAGCGAGTCCGCGAGAATCACGGCGGCGCGACAGGTCTTTTGCCGCTCGTCGCGCAGTATGGCGTGCTCGGCATAGCCAAGGCCGCCGGAGCGCTCGATGCGCGAGGCGATGCGCACCAGCGCCTCGACGCAGCGCAGCGGGTAGGCTCCCACCGAGGTTTCGCCCGAAAGCATCAACGCGTCCGCCTCTTCGAACGTGGCGTTGGAAACATCGGTCACCTCCGCGCGGGTGGGGGTGGGATTGCTGATCATCGATTCGAGCAATTGCGTGGCAACGATCACGCGTCGCCCCAGTTCGTGACAGCGGCGGACGATGCGCCGTTGCAGGATTGGCAGCTCTTCGAATTCCACCTCCACACCGAGATCACCGCGGGCGATCATGATCACATCGGTGGCTTGGATGATCGAATCAATATTGCGGATCGCCTCCTGGTCCTCGATCTTCGCGACAATCTGCGCGCTGCCTTCCAGTTTTTCCATGGCGCTGCGCAGTTCCCTCACATGAGCGGCGTCGCGCACGAACGATCCGGCGATGAAGTCGGCATCACACTCGACTGCCAATGCCAGATCGACATGGTCCTTTTCCGTTAGGGCAGGCAGGTTGAGCCGCACGCCAGGCAGATTGATGTGCCGGCGCGAGCCAAGTTTCCCCGGCGTTTTCACTTCGCAAAGAATCGAGTCGGGCCGCACCGACTTGATCAACATCAACATCGCGCCATTGTCCACCACCAGCGTATTGCCCTCGCTGACATCGTCCATCAGGCCGCCGTAGTTCACAGTGGTGGAAAGTTCGATCGTCGCGGCGGTTTCGGTTTTGCGAAATTCCACCAAATCGCCTTGTTTCAGTTCGTAGGGCTGGGCGAGATCCCCGGTGCGGATCGATGGACCGGTCAGATCGAACAACACCGCGACATGGGCATTGCGGTCCCTGGCCTGCTTGCGCACGCGACGACTCATCTCCTTCGCCCAGTCGTGTTTGGCATGGGACATGTTCAGACGGAATACGTCGGCCCCCGCATCCATCAGCGCGCCGATGGTTTCCTCCGACTCGGTCGCCGGACCCAGCGTGCAGATCAATTTCGTTCGTGGTTGTATGGCCATGGATGGATAAGTGAACACGATCCATGCCAATGATGCAAGAAAACTGCCAGGAATTTCCGTCGGGGATGCCCAAACGTGCGATGCCCATCAGAGAAAGCAATCGCGATGGGAAGACAGGCGTCCCCGCCTGTCTCGGCAAACAGGCTTCCAGCCTGTTTCTTCACCTGCTACCTTGGGAAGACAGGCGTCCCCGCCTGTCTCGGCAAACAGGCTTCCAGCCTGTTTCTTCGCCTGCCATCCTGGGAAGACAGGCGTCCCCGCCTGTCTCGGCAAACAGGCTTCCAGCCTGTTTCTTCACCTGCTACCTTGGGAAGACAGGCGTCCTCGCCTGTCCCGGCAAACAGGCTTCGAGCCTGTTTCTTATCTGCCCATCCGTTTTGAAATGCCAAACAACAGAATCACACATTATCATGACGGCGAGTATAACGATCCTGGAGAAGTTTTCCCGCAGATTCAGGGACGGCCACAGATTTGCATTCTTCTTCCTTCGGTACTACCTGAATCATTACGTTTTTTTACTTCTTTGAAATCCGGGTAATCTGTGGTCATTCTAACGATTATATGAAGTGACTTCGAATCCGGCTTCAT
>CAMAQB010000070.1 GCA_945860285.1 Akkermansia muciniphila
GTAATCCGCGGTCCGAGTGGGCCGCGCCTGTTTGGAAGTCGTGCTTGTGGATCACAAGTCAAATCCTGCATTTTTGGAGCCTTTTGTCTAGGATTATTTTAATCGCTTCTGTAAAAAGGCTTTGTGAGGATCAAGCCAATCGCCCTGGCTGAACTGGCAATTTGTCACTTGACGAACCGGTGAACGGCGTTAGATTTGCCACAAATGAAAACATTGTTCGGCATCGGGATGGGATTGGTGTTTTGTGTTTCCGCGGCATTTGCGGATTTCAGCGAGCGCAAGTTGGAGAGTACGAAGCGTTCCGCGGAGCGAACCGCGAAGTTGATCGCATTTATTTTTTACGATGACATCGTGGTTTCAAAAGACTCCAATGACGTCAACGGCGCCGGGGGCAAGAACAATGCCGCCAAAAGGGCCGTGCCGCGCGCGGATGCGGTGATCATAGAGATCAACAAGTCCGACAAGGAACTGGACAAACTGCCCGAATGCGTGAAAAAAGACGGGGGTCTGCCGCGGGTCGTGATCACCGACAGCAAATGCGAAGAGGTGATCGCCCAATATGACGGCGCTCCGAGTCGGGAAAAAGTCAAGGAAGTCGAAGCGAAGGTGGCCGAGGCGACCAAGTTTCTTGAGAAGAAGAAATGAGCCAATCAACGGACCGGGTACGGCGATCAAGTTGGGGAAAAGCTTGACCGTTAAATTCGTGGCATTTTCAACCACAACCGGAGTGAAACGGAGATAGCGAAACTGACTACAGACATATCATTTCGCAAATTACCCAGATTACGCTGATTTTCAAAGCATTGAACGATTAAGCGCTTCATTCAACAGGTCAGTCACGTCTGGCGGCTACTTCTCCTTTTTCTGTGAAATCTGAGTAATCTGTGGTTCATATTATCGAATTTTTATGGTGTGACTACGGATTCAGAATTCATTGATTTTCCTGCATGAATCTCTGCGTCACCCTCTGCGACTTTTGCATCTCGACGTTTCGTTTCATCCCTGGCTTGATCGCCGTGACTGACCGGGTGGAATTCGCCGCTTGACAGAACCGCTCATCATGGCATCAAGACGCGTATGAAACTATTTAATCTGGTTCTAATCACCGCTTCGCTCGGACTGCTGCCCGCCTTTGGTGGGTTTAGTGAACGCAAGCTGGAGGCGGCCAGGAAGTCTGCCGAGAAATCCGGGAAGCTCATCGCTTTCGTGTTCTGGCAGGACTACTGGGATCCCAATTGTCCCAAGTGCGTGGCGCAGGTTTCGGCCAACAACAACTCCACAAAAAGCGCCATTCCCCGTTCCGACGTGGTGATGGTGGAAATTGACAAGGGCGACAAGGATATGGACAAGCTCCCCGCCTGTGTGCCCCAACAAGGCGGACTGCCCCGTGTGGTTGTCACCGATGCCGCCGGCACGAAAGTTGTCGCAACACTGCCCGGCGCGCCGGATCGCAAGCAAAGCAAGGAGTTCGAGAAAAAAGTTGAGGAGGCCCGCGGGCCGAAGAAGTAAAGCCGCATCCGCGTTCCCGCGGTGGGAACGGGCTGGTGCTTAGAATTTCCAGATCAGCGGGATGATCGCGGAGGCCAGGATCCATGACATGATGTTCATGGGCAGACCGATGCGCAGGAAATCCGTGAATTTATAGCCACCGGGACCGTAGACCATCATGTGGGTTTGATAACCCATCGGCAGCATGAATGCGGTGGAGGCGGCGATGCAAATGCCGATGATGAACGGTTTGGGGTTGAGGTCGAGCGACGCGGCCAGGTTGACAACAATCGGCACCATCATCAGCGCGGTCGCGTTGTTCGACAACACCTCGGTCAGGCAGATTGTCAGCAGGATGATCACCGAGAGGGCCACGTAGGGAAGGATTTCCGGTGAAGCGACGGATTTGGTTGCGGCCACGATGACGTCAGCCAGCCATTTGGCAGTTCCGGTTTTGTCCATCGCCGTGCCCAGGGCCAGCATTCCGTAGAGCATGAAAATGATCGGCCAATCAACTCCGGCATAGGCATCGCGCGGGGAGATGACACGCAGCCAGAGGACCACTACCGCTCCTACAAGCGAAGCGATGGACATCGGAACATCTTGAAAAATCGTCACCGTCAGCACCACCAGCAGAAGAACCGCCCAGGTGAGTGTGGCGGTCGATTTGAATCCAGGCGCGGGAGCGGTCGTTGCGCTGTCGGTAAGCACGAAATTGTGGCTGTCCTGCAGGCTTTTCAGGTTGTTTCGCGGTGTCAAGACAAGCAGGGTGTCGCCGTTTTCCAGATCGGTGGATGCCAGTTTCTCGGTGATGTTGTGGCCATTGCGGTGGACTGCGAGCACCACGCTGTTGTAGCGCTGGCGGAAATCCGCGTCCGCGAGGGTTTGGTTGACCAGTTCCGACTCCTCGCTGATGACCAATTCCGTTACAACACCCTCGATTTTCGAGAGTGTTTGAATGCCTTGACCGGGAAGGAGTTCTTCGGCGGTTTCGAACTTGTTGCGATTGCCGTGAACGCCGATGAGGAAACGGTCATTGGCGGCAATGACGATCTGATTGACCGGAGCCATCATGCGTTCGCCATTGCGGCGGATTTCCATGAGATGAATGCCGGATTTCGGATCGAACAGCGGGCTGCGCAGGAGTGGCGTGCCGATCAGCGGGGAGATTTTTTCAATCAGCACGTGAAACAAGGGAGTCGAACGCTGTTTGTCATCCAAAACACCCATGACCGACGTCCGGTTGGGCAGCAACCTTGGGCCGAGGGTGACCAGATAGAGGATGCCGATAATGCTCAGCGGGATGCCGACGTATCCAAGCTCGAACATGCTGAAAGAGGGAATGGGCGAACCTTTGTAGGTGTATTTGTGGAGCGCTCCGCTGACGACGATATTGGTCGAAGTGCCGATCAACGTGCAGCATCCGCCGAGGATGGCCGCGTAGGAGAGGGGAATGAGCAATTTTGAGGCCGGGATTTCCTTCGTGCGTGCCAGACCGAGGGCGACCGGCAGCATGATCGCGACAATCGCGGTGTTGTTCATGAACGCGCTGAAGAACACCGTGACCGCGCACAACAGCAGCAAGGTCGAACGCAATCCGTCGCCGGCCATCTTTTGAATTAGATGGGAGATTTGCAGGATGCCGCCGGATTTTTCCAGCGCGGTGCCGATGATGAAAAGCGCACCGATGGTCACGGGAGCCTCATTTTTGAATACCTCCAGCACCTCCTTGGAGTCCAGAAGGCCGAGAATGACCGTCAGGCAGAGGACCGTCAGGGCGATCAAATCCGAGGGCGCGATCTCCTTCACGAACGCGTAGAGAGTCAACGCGATCAGCAGCAGGGTAATCAGGATTTGGGGATTCATCGGCTGCGCTCTCTAGGCAGGTTTCGCCGAGCTGGCAAGAGTTGTTTCTCACAGGACCGTGAAAATTCCCACCAGCCTGCTTGCTAATTTTCCGGAATCTACTACTCTCCGCGCGCGGCGTTTGGCACGTCTGCTGCTTGATCCGTTTCATTTATTTTCCGAACCAATCCATGAACACACTTCGCACATTCACGACCGGCTCCGGCATTGAGGGCAAATTTCATTCGCTGCCCGCGCTTGCGGACCACGGTTTCCCGGGCATCAGCCGTCTGCCGGTCTCGATCCGGATCGTTCTCGAAAGCCTGCTGCGCAATCACGATGGACTGAAGGTCGGCGACAAGGACATTGCCAATCTGGCCTCTTACAATGCCAAAAACCCCGGCGATTACGAGATCCCTTTTGTCGTGGCGCGGATTGTTCTGCAGGACTTCACCGGTGTGCCGCTGTTGGTGGATCTCGCCGCGATGCGCTCTGCGGTGGATGGCATGGGCCGCGATGCAAAAATGATCGAGCCGCTGGTGCCGGTGGACCTGGTGGTCGACCACAGCGTTCAAGTGGACTACGCCGGGACCGGTGACTCGCTCGCCCGCAATCTCGATCTCGAGTTTCATCGTAATCGCGAGCGCTACGAATTCCTGAAATGGGGCGAACAGGCGTTCGATACGTTCAAGGTCGTGCCACCGGGCATCGGCATTGTCCATCAGGTCAATCTCGAATATCTCGCGAAGTGCGTACTGGAAAAGAACGGGGTGTTTTATCCCGACACACTCGTCGGCACGGATTCCCACACCACCATGATCAATGGCCTCGGCGTTGTCGGTTGGGGAGTGGGCGGCATCGAGGCGGAGGCGGGCATGCTCGGGCAGCCAGTGACTTTCCTGGTGCCCGAAGTCGTCGGCGTCCATCTCACCGGAGAATTGGCCGCAGGGGTCACGGCCACCGACCTGGTGCTGCGGGTCACGGAACTGCTGCGCAAAACAAAAGTGGTGGGCAAGTTTGTGGAATTCTACGGTCCTGGTGCGCGGGCGCTCAGCCTGCCGGATCGCGCGACCATTGCCAATATGGCTCCCGAATACGGCGCGACCATGGGCTTTTTCGGCATTGACGAAATCACCACGGGCTACCTGCGCGGGACAGGCCGCAGCGAGGAGCTTTGCCGGACGGTCGAAAATTACTATCAGGCACAAGGCCTGTGGGGGATTCCCTCGGCAATCGATGCCTTGGACTTTTCTCAAGTGGTCGAACTCGACATCTCATCGGTCAAGCCGGGAGTGGCCGGGCCCAAGCGCCCGCAGGACCGCATTGATGTCGATCAACTCAAGAGCCGCTGGGGTGAAATCCTCGCCGGTCCCGCAACGGATGGCTATGCAAAGAGCGATTCGCCCACGGTCGAAGTCACGGTGGACAGCAAGGGCGGCATCGCCGACACCATCACCCATGGTTCGGTTTTGATCGCCGCGATCACGAGTTGCACGAATACTTCCAACCCCAGCGTGATGCTCGCCGCCGGATTGCTGGCGAAAAAGGCCAACGCGCTCGGTTTGAAAATCAAACCATCGGTCAAAACCTCGCTCGGCCCGGGATCGCGGGTGGTGACAGATTACCTCAACAAAACCGGTTTGCAGGAGGAACTTGACAAACTCGGTTTCCAAACCGTGGGTTATGGCTGCACAACCTGCATCGGCAACTCGGGGCCCCTCGACAAGGGGATCGAGGACGTGGTGAAATCCGCCGATGTCATCGCTGCTTCGGTGCTTTCCGGCAACCGCAACTTCGAGGCCCGCGTGCATCAATCGATCAAGGCGAATTTCCTGATGTCGCCTCCGCTGGTGGTGGCCTACGCCCTCGCCGGCACGGTCAATATCGACCTTTCCCGCGATCCACTCGGCGTGTCAACCGACGGCAAGCCGGTGTTTCTGGCCGACATCTGGCCGAGCGGCAAGGAGGTCGAGGACGCGCTGAATTCCGCTCTCAAACCCGAGGTGTTCCAGCGACTCTACACCGGATTTTCCGATCAGAATCCGAAATGGAACGAGATCAAGTCATCGACAGGAAACGTCTACGAATGGGATCGGAATTCCACCTACATTCAGGAACCGCCGTTTTTCGAGGGTTTCGCACCGACACCGCGCGACATCGAGGAGATCATCGATGCGAAGCCGCTGGGGATTTTTGGCGACAGTGTCACCACCGACCACATTTCTCCCGCCGGGGCGATCAAGAAAGCCAGTCCTGCCGGTCGTTATCTCAGTGAACACGGCGTGGAATTTGCCGATTTCAACTCCTACGGCTCGCGGCGCGGCAACGACCGGGTGATGACACGCGGAACTTTTGCCAATGTCCGCATCAAGAACCTGATGGTCCCGGGCGTGGAGGGCGGCGTGACCAAAATCGGCGCGGAAACCGTCGATATCTTCGACGCGGCACTGGCCCATGCTGCGCACAATACGCCGCTGATTGTCATCGGTGGCGAAGACTACGGCATGGGCTCCAGTCGCGACTGGGCCGCGAAGGGCACCAGTCTGCTCGGAGTTAAGGCCGTGATCACCAAGTCGTTCGAACGCATCCATCGCAGCAATCTCGTCGGCATGGGCGTGCTTCCTTGCAATTTTGTCAACAAGAGTGACTACGACAAGGTGGTGGGACTTGCCGACGCCACCTTCAGTCTGGTCGGCATCAGCAATGCGATCAAGCCGCAAAGCCAGGCGACGCTGGTGGTGAAACCGGCCATCGGCGAAAGTTTTGAGCTGCCCGTGGTGGTGCGGCTCGATACGCCGGTGGAGATTGATTACTACCGGGCGGGCGGCATCCTTCCCTACGTGCTGGCTCAGATCATTGCCTGAAACGCGCTATTCCTTGACGATTTTCCCTCCGAGGGAAAGGATGCGCGCGTTGCCCTTGGCGGCTTCGGCCTCGCTGATCTGGCCATCCTTGACATACATCTGCGAGAGAGCGGTCCAGGCCAGCAGGTCGTTCGGTTTGAGGGTTGTGGCTTGCAGTCCGCAGCCGATTGCTTCTTTGGTATGACCGAGTTTCAGCAGGGTCATGCCGAGGGCGTGCCAGCCGTCGAAAAAACCGACATCCATCGCGACGCAGCGGCGGTATTCCGCCACAGCCTGCTCCAGTTCGCCGAGCGCCAAGTGGCCGTTCGCACTGTCAAACAGCTCATCTCTCTCGTTCACGGGAATATGGAAGACGCTCAGGAGGAAACCTTCGAACTTGCATTCTTTTCGTCCAGCCATGCTTGGAATGCCTGGATTCTGAGGGAGTCTTTTGCTTGGTCGACCCTGCTCTCGATCGTTTTGTCAAAGTTGGGGTCCTTGTAGATTTCGCGCTTGTCCACGGCGATGATCAGCGTGGCGCTTTCGGTGATGAGGTTTTCGGTGAGTTCACCCGGGTTGGTGTGTTTTGCGGCCGTGAAGATCTCCTGTGCATTCGGCTGCCCGGCCACCGTCTGGCGGTCGCCGATCGGTCCGATGGTGGCTGCGGTGTATCCGGCTTCCTTGGAAGCATCAGCAAATGATTTGCCCGCTTTCACGATGTCCGCGATTTTTTTGTGAACCTCTTCTGCGGCGGTTTTGATCGCCTCGCGCGCTTTTTGGTCAATCAACTGCTTGCGTGCCTCCTCTTTTGCCTCCTCGAAGGTTTTCACGCGGGAAACTTCTTCGGCATCGAGACGGGCGATCAACCAGTCGGCCTCACCCACAGGGAAACTGGTGGTGAATTTGGAGAGCGGATCCGCGGTGGTTTGCAGGGAGAACAGCAATTGCTGAACTGTTTTCTGGGTCTTGCGCGGTGTCAGTTTCAGCAGCTCATCCGGTATGGTGCTGGAAGTGAACAGGTCGGTGACCCGCAATTCCCATCCCGCTTTTTTGACCTGCTCCTCAAAGTCGCTGCCCTTGCTTTCCTCCAGGGAAATACTCAAGTCGTCCATGGTTGCGGCGACGGCCCGTTCGGCGACACGACGATCCTCGGTGATTTTCTTGTCCTCTGCCGATGGTTCGGGTGGCGCTTCGCCGGGTTTGCCCGGCACCGGTGGCGCGGGTGCCTTCTCAGCACCGGCGGGATATTTCGGCGTGCCGATGACATACGAAAATTTCCGGCGGTTTTCGGTATTGAAGCTGTCCCTGCGCTCTTCCCAGAATTTTTTCACGTCCTCTTCGCTGGGGTCTTGCTTGGCGGTGAAGTCGGCCAGATTCAGGGTCACATACGAGGCGCTGATTTTCTGGCGCTCCGACTGGACGGTTTCCACGACATCGGCGGAATTGACATCCAGGGCTCCGGCGATGACCGCCGAGAGTTTTTCGTAGATCAACATATCCTTGATCAGGGCGAACAGGTCTTTTTGCGACATGCCATTCTTGCCCAGGCTGTTCAAGAGAAAGGCGTCGTATTTCTCCTTGTTGAAACTCTTTTTGCTTGGATCCGTCGGGTCGCTGTCAGTGAATACCGAACGGTCGCGGATGAAATCCTGTACTTCCTTTTCGCCCGGGTCGTAGCCGAAGTCCTTGCCGGCGTTCCGTAAAATCTGCCGGTTGATGAAAAAACTTTTCTCCGCCGCCTCCTGCGTTTTCGCATTCCTGTCCACAAGTGCCATGGCGAATTCATAAAGCGACATTGATTGATACGTGGTCAACATCGAGCAAAGCTTCTGGGAACTCGGACCGAGGCGGTTGTATTCGTTGATGTCGTAGGAAGTCCCGTTGATGGAGATCGCGTTATGACCGGACTGGCGGAAAAATCGTTGGGAATCCATCAGCAGGAAACCGATAAAGACGGCGACAAGGGCGGCCAGAATGACTCCTGGGTATTTGCGTAGATTTTCGATCATAACTTCAGCGGGACATCGCGCGATTGACGGCGCGGGCGGAAGTAAATCTCGCCTTACGATTTATCGCAATCACAAATGATCGGCAAATCGGGGGTTTTTTTGCTGTGTGGAGCCTTCACCGCGCTGCCGGAATTCCCCGCGAGCAGTGAGGTTCGACCAAGATCATGCGTCCGCCGCCGTTCGATCCGGCGATTTTCGCACAGCTTTTGCTTTTATTCGTCGGACGATGGCCCTACGGTTGCCGCAGCACATGGATGAACTGATTCTGGCGAAATTCAACGAATTTGTGAAACGCCGTTCGTTGCGACGGACGACGCAGCGCGACTCGATTGTGCGCATCGTTTTTGCCAAGGATGAACATTTCACCGCGGAGGAGTTGTTCGAGCGGATTCACCGCACCGAATCGCGGGCATCGCGGGCGACGGTATACCGGACGATCAGCCTGCTGGTTGATTCGGGCCTGTTGCGGGAGATCGACCTCGGCGGCGAGCAAAAAACCTACGACCCGAACTTTCTCGAAAAACCCTCGCACAACCACCTGGTCTGTGTCGACTGCGGCAAAGTGGTGGAGTTTGAGGACGCCCATATCGATCTACTCAACGACTGCATCACCCGTCGACTCGGATTTCGGGCCATCCGCCAGTCGATCCACATCGAGGCCGGCTGCGAGCAGTTGCGGCTGAAAGGCCGGTGCCCGAACCTGCTGGCCACGCGGCTGTCGGGGAAAAGAATCAAAAAACGTTAGAATCACTCATGAATCGCATTACCCTTACATTCGAGCGGCTGCAGGCCGATGGCAAAAAAGCCTTTGTCGCCTATGTGGCGGCGGGCGATCCCGATTATCATCGATCATTGGAAATCCTCAAAGGACTGGCCGATGCCGGTGCCGACATTCTGGAGTTGGGGCTGCCCTTTTCCGATCCGCTGGCCGATGGCATTGTCAATCAAATGGCCGCCGAGCGAGCGCTCAAGTCCGGCATGAGCACCGCGCGGGCGCTGGATTTGATCCGCGACTTTCGCAAGACGCATGAAACGCCGCTGGTGTTGTTCACTTATCTGAATCCGGTATTCGCCTATGGATATGAAAACTTCCAGCGCGATGCCGCCGAGGCCGGGGCCGACGGCATTTTGCTGCTGGATTTGCCGCCCGATGAAGCCGAGCAAAGCAGTGGTTTTGCCAATAACAGCGACTTGTTGCAGATCCGTTTGATTGCTCCCAATACCCCCTCGGATCGCGCGAAGATGCTGGCGACGAAAGCGCAGGGTTTCATCTACGCCTTGTCCCGCACCGGGGTCACGGGTGCTCACGGCGCACCCTCGGCGCACATCGGTGCCTTGGTGGCGGAATTGAAAAAACATGCGCGGGTGCCGGTCTGCGTCGGTTTTGGCATTTCCACGGCCGAGCAGGCCCGCGAAGTGGCGATGGCGGCTGATGGGGTGATTGTCGGCTCGGCACTGGTCAAACAGGTGGAGCTTCATGCGTCGGAGCCGCACCCGGTGAACGCGGTTGTGGCTTTTGCGAGGGACTTGATCGCTGCCGTGCATGCGGTTTAAGCGAGGGATGCGGAATTTCCGCCATGATACATCATGCAACTGAAATTCCGCGACCGCTGTTTGGTTTTCACCGGACGACCGCTGGTGATGGGGATCGTCAATGCCAACGATGATTCCTTTTCCGCTGATGGCAGCCTGGAAAAAGATCAACTGGTTTCGATCATGCAAAGTCACATCCGCAACGGCGCGGACATCATCGACATCGGCGCCGAAAGCGCGCGCACCAATCGGACCGCCATCTCCGAACAAGAGGAACTGCGTCGATTCCGACTGGTGATGGATGTTTGGGAGGATGTCTGGAGCGCGGTCCGACCGGTCGATGCCGCGCAGCTCTGGCCGCCGGTTCTTTCCGCCAACACCTGGCGTTCGACGGTGGTTCGCGGAGTTCTCGAAATGGGCGCGGACTGGGTGAATGACATGAGTGGTCTGCCCGATGGCAGCAATGCCCGGCTCTGTGCCGATGCCGGGGCTGCGCTGTTGATCATGCACAGCGCGGGTGAACCGAAGGTGCCTCATTTCCATCAGCAATGGGATGATGTGATGGCTAGGATGATGTCTTTTTTTGCAGAAAAAATCGCCCTGGCACGGGACTGCGGATTATCCGAGGAATGTATTTTGTTGGATCCCGGAATCGATTTCGCCAAGCAGATGAATGACAACCTAACAGTCTATCGGAATCTTTCGATGCTCGGGGATTTTGGCCGTCCGCTGATGATTCCGGTTTCGCGCAAGACCGTGATCGCCGACGTGCTGGGAATTGCCGAGCCAAAGGAGCGGGATGCCGCGACTCTCGCCTGCCTGGTCTGGTGTATGCAACAAGGCGCGAACATTTTCCGGGTGCACAATGTCGCCGCGGCATCGCAGGTTGTCCGGCTATTTTGACGAAGCCAGATAGGCGATCAGATCGGCGAGTTGGGCGGGCGTAAGGATGCCATCGTAGCCCTGCGGCATCAGGGAAGTGGCGGCAGGTTGGAAAGAAAGCACGTCGGCGCGCGGAATGCGGGTTTCCACTACCGGAGCGGAGCGGACCACGACCTCTTCGGGCGTTTCCCCGATGATGATTCCCAACGCACTGGTGGTCTTGCCTTTGACGATGGTGGGCTCGTAGCTGCGGACAAAACTGGAACTCGGATAAACGACGGCTTCAAGCAAATCCCGGGTGGTGCGGATCGCGCCGACCTTGGTGAGGTCGGGGCCGAAGGTACCGCCATCTCCTCCCTGGGCGTGACAGGTGGTGCAGGCGGATTTGGCGTCGAGGAAAAGTTTTTTGCCGCGCTGGGGGTCGCCTTGCTTGCTGACGGCGAGAAGTTCTTCGAGTCGGGCGCGCTGACGGGCGAGCGTGGCGGCATCGGGACCGGGCACGGCGGGCACGACAGGGATGGGTTTCATCGCGGCTGCGGGTTTGGTGGTCGCGCTGGTGGCGAGCATTTCGCGGGCGACTTTACCGGGTCCATCGGGGGCGGCGGTCAGGCTGGCAGCGTCGCCGATTTCATAAAGCGCGTAGGTGACGCTGTGTTCGAGGAAGCGATCACCGGCCGTTTCGGTGGCGAGCAGCGGGGCGACGGTGCTTTTGTCACCGATGCGGCCCAGCGCCTCGGCGGCGGCGCGGCGGGTGTGCAGGTCGGCGTCGGCGAGCAAGGGAATGAGCGCGTCGGTCGCTCCCTTGTCGCGCCAGAGCGCGATGCTGAGGGCGGCGGCGGTGCGCAGTTCGGGTTCTTTTTGGGCGAGGGCACTGCGAACAGCGGCGCGGGCGGCTTCGCCCGGGATGCGGGTGAGCGTCCACACGCTCGCGAGTCTCTCGTCAAGCGGATGCGCGGGACCAGTCAGAGCTGCCGCAAGGATCGGCACGGCCTGTTCACCATCTTGAATGAACTTTCGCGCTGCGCGTTCTCGAGTAGCTGCTGGCCCATGTGCGAGAGATTTCGTGACGGATAATGCTTGGCGACCCGGGGCGAGTCTCAGATCGGTTTTCCTAACCCGGTAAATCGCACCGAGCACCTCCGGCTTCACGAGCTGCGAGGTGGGGCAACATATTTTATACCACCCGCCGGTGTCGGCGATGAGCAGCGAGCTGGTTCCGTTCTTGCCACCCAAGCCGCCCTCCTGTTCGATCACATCCGTCGGGTGAAAGTCCGTCTGGTCGCTGACTAGAAGGTCGCTGTCGGTGGATCGAAAAGTCGCGCCGTCGGGCGTAAGGATGTGGCGCGTGACCTTGCGGAGATTGAAATTCGTTGCAAAAAGGTTGCCCCGCCATTCGTCGCCCCAACCGGTGAGACGCGACATTTCCAGGCCGCAAGCTGCGGCGGGTCCGAGCTGCGTCATCACGGGCATAAGCGGACCGGTGCGCGGGTGACCTTTCAGGCAGCGGTGCTCCTTTCCCCACACGCCGCCATAGACCGCGTGATAGATGCCATCGCGTTTTCCGTTCGCGGGGTTTTGCAAAAAAGTGCCGCAGACAAGCGGCTCGCCGCTGGGCGTGAAGACGACATCCACGGGGTTGTCCATGCCCGCCGTGATGACAGCTTCGAAGCCCGTGCCGTCTGGCCTCATGCGGTAAAGGTGCGAGGCGCTACTACCGAAATCCCGGCCATCACCGAGCTTGAAGCGCTGCTCGGCGAACCCGCCTTTGCACCAATAGATGAAACCATCCGGCCCGGCGTAGGGGCCGTGGAGATCGTTGGCGCAGCCGGTCAGCGTTTTGCCATCAAACCACAACTCGCGTTTGTCGGCCACGCCGTCTTTGTTGGTGTCGGTGAGCTTCCAGATTTGCGGCGGCGCGGAAACGTAGAGCGAGCCGTCGAGCCACAAGGTTCCCTCGGGAAACATCATTTTGTCGGCAAAAACAGTGCTTTTGTCGAATTTGCCATCGCCGTCCGTGTCCACGAGACGCACAATCCGATGGGGTTTCTCGGCGAGCTGCTTTTCGACCGGATCATTCGAGCCCGAGCTGTCGGCCACATAAAGTTCGCCCGTATCACCGAAGGCCATTGTGATCGGTCGGTCCACAAGCGGCGGCCCGGCGGCGAGTTCGACCGTCAGTCCTTCGGGCAGGGTGAAAGTGTGGAGACCGATTTTGAATTCGGCGGCGCTGGAAACGCTGGCGACAAGCAGGGTTGAAAATAACACGCGCATGATCCGGAGGCGGCGGTTTTAGGTCAATCAACGCAACTGGTCAAGAGAAGGCTTGGATGAATCAATCTTACTCGCGGACTTTCAGTGTCCCTGTTGGGATCGTCAACCCCACTCCACGCACGGCGATCAAGCTAGGGAAAGGATTGACAAGAAATGTCGCAATCAAAAGGCAGGGAACGATCTCCGAGCGTTCCGGTGGGGGGCGACCGCGGATCACCCTAACCTGATCTACCTTCACCCCACGCTCTCCTGTGCCAACAACGCTGGTGAGTTAGGAAGGAAGATGACCCGTCAACCATCCTGCCCCCACCGGATCGCTAGGGACAGCGTTCCCTGCCTTTGAGCATCTCCCTGGCTTGATCGCCGTGCCACTCCACGCGGGCTTTTTGTCGAAAAAAGTTCCAGCGTTTGTTTAAATCCGATCTCTCGACCATGCCCTCCACCGGCGATGGTTGGCAGATACACCGGCATGGCGGATTTTTTCCACGCGGGATCAAATTCAATCGACCGTTGGAACGACGCGGCCTGTTGCGGTGTCAAGGAAGAGTTAAATCATCGAAAGCGGTCAATCGTTCGATTAAATCAATCGATTGACTATCGGCGCAAGCGCTGTTTTTGTCGCGGTTTCGCCAGACTACGCCGCGGATGCAGGCAAGGACGACTAATGGTTTTCCTTTTGCTTTTTTTACGGAAAAATAAAGATAATCCATTGATTGTAAATGGTTTTATTTGTGTAACGCATGTTGAAAAATGCCTTCAATATTACTGGCAGAGCCGTATTTTTGCGATCCCGCTTTACAGTTGGAATTTTCATCGCGGCTGATAAAACCTACATTCTTCAGATCCACGCGAACGAAGTTCTATTGCGAATTTTGCGGAAGCTATTCAAACGAAAGTTTGTTTTTTGTTCCTTTTCCAGTCCTGGAACTCATCGGCGCGGAGCTTTGCGGCATGAACAAGGAGAACCGCAAAAAACTTCGAGGTGAGTGATTTCATAAACGGCGCATGGATTGGGCACGAGGGTTAAACCCTCATCCACGGAATTGGTTGTGTCTCTTCTCCAAGCTTTGCACTCAGGCCTTCCACTCCGGGAAAAGAATGAATGCAAAGTCCTGTTAAAACGACATCACCAGCACGCGCAGGATGATTCTCAGTCCCGGCAAGGATTTTAAAAATGCTCAACTATCTTGGACAAGCAAACGGCCAGAATGGGATGCGAGCCACATCGGCAAAATCATCCCTTCCCGGATAGGCACCCAAGACGAAGGAATTGCACATCTTTTGCTTGTCAGGTAGTCGCACGAAGCCTTGGAGATTTACACAAATCAGAAAACTCCGCAAAAAAACTGTGAAATCCTTCCCTCCGTTCTCTGCTGGAATGTTCAGCGGACACCTGTGATAAAAATCGTTTAATTTTGTACGTGCCAATAGGAAGGCAGATTTACTAAACTCTATCAGTACGAATTGCCAAATACGTATCTCAAATGCCACTCACGGATCACCAAGCCAAATTCTTTGCCCACGAGCTTACTCGCCGCTGGTCTTCGGATAGTATGGGCAAGTTTGCTGCTGCCGTGGCAGGTGCTCAGGTGGATCTCAATCCGCATCAGGTCGATGCTGCGCTGTTTGCCTTCAAATCACCATTTTCCAATGGTGCTCTGCTTGCCGATGAAGTGGGTCTCGGCAAGACGATCGAGGCGGGGATCGTCCTCTCGCAACGATGGGCGGAACGCAAGCGGCGAATTCTCATCATCACTCCGTCCAACCTTCGGAAACAATGGCACCAAGAGCTTGCGGAGAAGTTTTTTCTTCCTGCTACGATCCTAGAAGCTCGCTCTTATAAGCAAGAAACCAAGGCGGGCAACGCCGCACCCTTCCAGCCTTCCGAGCCTAGCCTTATCATCTGTTCCTATCACTTCGCCCGCAATAAGGCGGAGGATATCGTCGCTACACCCTGGGACCTTGTGGTGATCGATGAAGCGCATCGCCTCCGCAATGTTTACAAATCTTCGAATGTCATCGCCAATACATTGAAGAGCGCCTTGGAGGGGCGTCCGAAGATTCTTCTCACGGCAACACCTCTACAAAACTCTCTGCTCGAACTTTACGGTCTAGTCTCCTTCATCGATGAACACGCCTTTGGCGATTTGAAAAGCTTCCGCCAACAATTCGCAAATCTCAGCCAAAGTGAAACATTCGACTCACTGAAAGCCCGCCTCGCGCCTCTTTGTCATCGCACACTGCGTCGGCAGGTTACGCAATATGTTCCCTACACAGCACGACACGCCATCGTGGAAGAATTCACCCCGGAGCAAAGCGAGACTCAACTCTACCAACTCGTCTCCGATTACCTCAGCCGCGACAATCTGTTCGCCCTTCCTCCCGCACAGCGCACACTGATGACGCTGGTGCTTCGAAAACTTCTCGCTTCATCGACGTTCGCGATTGCCGGTGCCTTGCAAACCATGGCTCGTCGTCTGGGACGCGATCTCGCCGAACAGGAAAATCTTTCTCTCGTGGATGAACTTGACGAGGACTACGAGGCACTCGATGAAACGGCAGAGGAATGGCCGGATGATGAACAGAAAGAACCTCTCTCACTGGAAGATCGCGCCGCTCTAGCTTCTGAAATCTCTGACCTTAATGGCTTCGCTGACCTCGCCGTCTCGATCACGAACAATGCCAAAGGGCAGGCACTCCTACGCGCTCTGAAAGTTGCTTTCGATAAGGTCTCTGGTTTGAAAGCTGCAGAAAAAGCCATTATCTTCACCGAGTCCCGCAGAACACAGGATTATCTGCTGCGCTTGCTATCCGAGAGCGAATGGAGTGATGGCATTGTGCTTTTCAACGGAACCAATACCGATGCTCGCTCTAAGGAAATTTACGTGGCCTGGAAACTGCGTCACGCAGGTAGCGACCGCGTCACTGGCTCCAGCACCGCCGACATGCGTTCGGCCTTGGTCGATTACTTTCGTGATGAAGGTCGTATCATGATTGCTACCGAGGCCGGCGCGGAGGGTATCAATCTGCAGTTTTGCTCGTTGGTCATCAATTACGATCTGCCTTGGAATCCCCAGCGCGTTGAGCAACGCATTGGCCGCTGCCACCGCTACGGGCAGAAGCACGATGTGGTTGTGGTGAATTTTCTCAATAAAAAGAACGCAGCGGATCAGCGCGTTTACCAACTCCTCGCCGAGAAGTTCCATCTTTTTGAAGGTGTTTTCGGCGCCAGCGATGAGATTCTTGGTTCCATCGGCTCTGGTATCGATTTCGAGAAACGAATTGCCAGCATCTACCAGCAATGCCGTCAAGCTGAGGAAATCAAAGAGGCTTTTGATGCGCTGCAATTGGAACTCAGTTACGAGATCAACGAGGCCATGACCAGCACCCGCAAGAAGCTGTTAGAGAACTTCGATGATGAGGTCCGCGAGAAGCTCAAAATCCGCGATAAGGATTCTAAGGCAATTCTCGGCCAATTCGAGCGGCAGCTGTTGCGGGTAACACGTCATGAACTGAATGCTCACGCTGAGTTTCTGGAAGGCGGATCTTTCCGTCTTGTATCCGCACCCTACCCTGAAATTGCGACGAAGACGCCTATCGGACTTTACGAGCTTCCTCGTCGCTCCGGTGATGCTCATCTCTATCGCATTGGCCATCCGCTAGCAGATGGCGTGATCAGCACGGCCAAGGAACGTGAGCTCGCGGGCGCAGAGATTGCCTTCAGCTATGAGAATCACGAAGGGAAAGTTAGCATCCTAGAGCCTTTGATCGGGCATTCTGGCTGGCTCGCCGCCACACGTTTCACTGTCGATTCCCTTGATCAAACCGAAGACTATTTGATTCTTGCGGCTTACACTGATGCTGGGGAAATTCTCGACGAAGAAACCGCCCGTCGCCTTCTCACGCTTCCCGGAACCTGCATACGGAACCTTACAGAAGATTTTCCTTCATCACTCGATGAAATCACCCGCAAACAGCAGTCCCGCATCAGTCGCGATATTTCCGAGCGCAACGCCGCTTTCTTTGAAGCCGAGGCGACCAAACTCGACAACTGGGCCGACGATTTGAAAGTCGGTCTCGAACGCGAGATTAAGGACATCGACCGCCAAATCAAGGATGCCCGCCGTGCCGCTTCCGCCGCACTCTCGCTAGAGGAAAAACTATCTGGTCAGAAACAAATCAAAGCCCTCGAATCCCACCGCAAAGACCGCCGCCGCAGTCTCTTCGATGCCCAAGATCAAATCGACCAAAACCGTGAACTCCTCATCGAAAAGATCGAGGGCAAACTGAAGTCCGAGTCTAACGAGGAAGAACTTTTTACGATCCGCTGGAAATTAAATTAACTGCATATGAAAATTCCCGAAAAATCATCCCAATTGATTAGCGATGCTCTCATCTCCAAATCTCTGCTTGAAAAATCAGCCGTCGTGGGACTGATCGATTCGCTTAGTCAAGAGAAGAGTATAAATTGGAACCTTATCCTCACCAAGCAATTTGAATCAGAACATGGAGGAACCAATGAAACTCAAGATTGAAGCTTTTCGCGGGGTATCCAAAACCTTTGATATCGACTTTGATACCAAGCAAAATCTCTCTGTGATCTATGGCGAGAATGGCAGTGGTAAAACCACGATTTCTGATGCATTTGAATTTTTGTTTGATGGTAATGCAGGTTCTCTGGAAGAAAAATCACTCGATGGGAAAACTCGTCTTGGTCAGCTGGTTAATGCCCGCAGAGGAAAGGCAGATCTCTCTGTTTCACTTACGATCCAAAACAAAACGCGCACAGCAAAACTTGCTGGCACTGGCGTTCAACACACAGGGGAATTGCCCCATCGCCTCAAAGTTCTCAGCCGTAAGAACATAACCAAATTGGTCGAAGAAGCGCCAGCGAGTCGATTCAAACGAATCCAGGACTTTGTTTCCGTGCCTGTGCTCGAACGCGAGGAGTTGGCCCTCAATGATTTAATTTTGTCGGAAAAACGAAATTTAGAGAGCCAATCAAAACTCATACTTCAAGCACGGGAGATTCTCTCTGAGCTATTTGTGCATCATGCCGACAAGTTGAAATATGGCAAGAATCAAGATCAGTGGCTCAAAGACGTTTTAGCAGAGAGTGAAGCAACCATTGCCGAGAACTTTCAAATTCTACAAGACCTGAACCAAGAGATCAAACGACTGCGAGATGATTTCAAACCTCTTGCCGATAGTTATCCGGCAGTGACAAAAGCGGCAGAAATCTCCGAGCAGGAAAATGCAACCCTCACAAAAGTCATCGCAGACCACAGCGATGATCTTGCGAAAGCCTTTGAGACCCTTCAGCAGGCACAGGCGTTCTTCAAAACGAACGATGCTGCCATTTGCCCCATTTGCGATACAGAAATTGGTCACGAATTACTCGTGTGCAAAGTGGATCAAAAGCTTGAAATTCTTGGCGCGGTAAAAGAGCAGAGTGTTAAGGCCAAGAATGCAAAAGAGGCATTACAAACAGCATTAACCACGCAAAAAACAATTCAGCATTCGTTCTTCTCCATCATTGAAAAGCTAAGGAATGTTCATGAAGCAGCAGCAGCCACAGAACAATGGATGTTACCTGTGCTCGTTCCGTCTTTGACATCTGTCGAGAAAGCAGAGGAACTCACCGAGGAATGGTTCGCAGTCCTCAAATCCGAGGCCGCCCAGCTAAAGCCCTTGTCTGAAATCGTCGAGAAGGAGTATGGCGCTTTGCAGATTCGGCGCACTTTACAGACGGAAATCAGACAATCTGTTAAGCGGATCAAGACCGCTACTCTGGATGGCAAGCGAATTGAGTTCACGATCAAGCGTGGCGATGCGATCAAGCAAGTTTTGCAGGATGCACGCATTCGTTACGCCAATGAAACCTTAGCGGCCATTTCTGGTGACTTTGCCCAGTTGTATCAAACCATTCATCCAGGAGAAGATATTGCGGCTATACGCCTGTATCTTCACCCTTCCAAAAAGTCATCAGCTCATTTTGACGGCACGCTGTTTGGCAAGGCGGATGCTAGTCCCGTCGCCTACCTTTCGGAATCTCACCTCGACACACTTGGCTTGTGTTTATTCATCGCCCTTGAGAAGCGCGAGTACCCAGCCAATACCATCCTATTTCTTGATGATGCGATTGCATCCGTAGACGAAGCACACATGGAGCGACTTTACCACCTTCTGCTCGATGAAGCCGCCCACTTCCATCACGTTATCATCAGCAGTCATTATCAGCCGCTGCGCTTCAAATTTCGTTGGGGAATTCTCACTCAAAAGAAGGTGGAATTTCTTGAATTAGGCCGATGGAGCTTGGATCGTGGAATTTCGTTGATGAAAGGTCCAAACTCTGAAGTGCGGCACCTGAGAGAATATATAGAAAAAGGAGAACATGCGTCTGCAATCGCGAATACCGCAGGCTTGGTGCTTGAAAACATGTTGGATTTCCTCACGGGGATTTATCAATGCAGACTTCCCCGCAATCCAGGAGCGGAACAACGATGGACACTCGATCATTACAAGGGTGGCTTGAAAGGAGAAAAGAACATCATGGGTTCATTGCGCTGTGAACACCTGGATGCAGCTGGAGTGGTGACAAAAACTGTGGATATTGCTCCACTCATTGAAGACGTCTTTTCCCGACTGCAAATCCGTAATGCCATCGGCTGTCACTTCAAAGAAATTGCTGGGTATTTTAATGAAATCGACGAAGCTTTGGCTCTTGGCAAGGCTACATTAGTTCTTGTTGAGGCAATTTGTGATGAGCAAGACACCCTACCGGATCGTCGCAAAGATGGCTGTAGCTGGCATAACCGTGGTGAAACGATTACCCGCCGACTTTATCCTCGGCGGATTCAAATTGTTAGCGAATATCTCGGCGAGGAGTCGTTTCGTCTGATTGGTTGTTTTGTTTCGTTGGTTCTTTCGCGGTGTTGCGGGATGGAACTGAAGGGCGAGCGGAGCGAGTCCTGAA
>CAMAQB010000071.1 GCA_945860285.1 Akkermansia muciniphila
TCATTACGGCCGCAATACGGGAAGTAGTAACGGACCTTACCAAATCACTACCACAATGATCACGTTTTCCTACGTCAGTGCCGAAATACAGTGAAATTGTTCCGATCTCAATTCCGTAATCTCTACCTACATTAATTCCGCGCGTAACACATAAGGGCGGATTTCCTTATCGATACGGGCCGGAACCTTGTTGAAGGGAACGGCGAAGCCGAGTTCGCCATCGCGCAGCTCGATGGCGCGGGCGGTGCCGGCGATGCGTTTGAAGTCGAGCAGCAGGGCATCGATCACGCTGGATTTGGTGATGCGGTTGGGTGCCTGGTCGGCGCGGGCAGCGGTGGCGAGCTTGACGCAGGCATTGATTTTCGGGAGGTGTTCCGCCACGATGGGGATCGCGGCGTGGTCGTCGTGGTTGTTTTTGCAGAAAATGAGGACATTTTCAGCGCGGGTGAGGCGGCGGGTGTCGCGGTCATTCATGATGGTAGGTGTTTGGATTTGGTGGAGTGATTTTTCTGAAACTTCGAATTTTTACTCGGTTTGTCGGCCGGAGTCCAAGTGCAAAACTATAATTTAACGAAATCGTCACAGGAGGGATGGGTTGCTTGGTTGGGGAAAGTGTGGAATGGGAGAAAATGCCCGCAAATGCTTGGTAATGGCCGATTCCAGAGCCTATTCGAGCGCAAGTGGGAGCAACTTCGAGGGTAGCGCGGGGTAACTTCGAGGGTAGCGCGGGGTAACTTCGAGGGCGGCGCGGGGTAACTTCGAGGGTGGGGTCAGCAGTATCAGGCCTAAGCGAGTGTCATTTTCAACCTTTTGTGCGGCTGATTTTTGGGAGTGGTTTTTGAGGGCAGGGCGCCGGGGGCTTTTGACCTGGTTTGTTCTGGGCCTTTGCTTGCCTTGGCTTGCGCGACTAATCGACGGAGATACCGGTCAGCCATTGAACATCGATATCAATCTTTGCGTTTGCCGATCCGATTCGGTGGAACAACGCGAAGACTCATCGAGAGGCCGCCAAGGGTGTTTGCGATCTTCGTGCTCAACCTAACCGTATGTTTGAGGATATACCTGCCGTCACCGACATTGATGATTCTGCTGTTTGGCATGTAAAACGGGTGGCAGGCGAAGAAACAGGCTGGAAGCCTGTTTGCCGAGACAGGCGAGGACGCCTGTCCTCCTATTGTTTGGCATGTCACAACGGGTGGCAGGCGAAGAAACAGGCTGGAAGCCTGTTTGCCGAGACAGGCGAGGACGCCTGTCCTCCTATTGTTTGGGATGAATTCCGCATGGACGGAATTTGCTCTCGCCATTATTGGGCACATCGCATACACATTAATGCCATGCCAAGCTTTGCCAATCCCGCCGGCCTTTGGGCACTGCTGGGGATTCCCGCGATCACTCTGATTCACTTTCTGCAACGCAAGGCGGTGACGATCCCTGTTTCGACACTCTTTTTGTTGGAAAAAACCCAGCGCGAGGCATCGACGGGCAGGAATTTCGACCGCATCACCAATTCGATTCCGCTCTGGATGCAACTGCTGGGAGTGCTGCTGCTGACCTGGCTCTTGGTGGAACCGCGATTTCCGCTCGCGCGCAGCACACAACGCATCGCTATTGTGATCGATTCCTCGGCTTCGATGAGTGTTTGCAAAGAACGGTTGATCGGACAGTTGAAAGAACAGATCCCTCCGCTGAAAGGACTCGCCACCGATGTGGAATACACGCTCTTTGAATCCGCGCCCGGCAAACCGAGACTCTATGCAGGAAACAGGATCGAGGACATGCTGGCGGCCATCGACCAGTGGCGCCCGCTTGCCGGACTTACCGACCCGTCGCAGGTGTTGCGTCTGGCCCGATCCCTGGTTTCACGGGAGGGCATTGTTATTTATGCGACCGACACGCCCGTCGAGTCACTTCCCTTTGAAGCCCGGGTGTTGGCTGTCGGACATGCCATCGATAATGTCGGTTTCACCGGAGTTGCCTTCGAGACGGTGGATGGGAACCTGCTCTGGCGGGCGACGGTGCAGAACTATTCCGATCAAAAAGTCACGCGCAGTTGGAAACTCGCCGCGGATGGCGGAACTGACAGCGCGGTCAAAAGCATCGAACTGGAACCACGCGGTCTCACAACCCTGCAATCGAACTTCCCGACCAATGTTTCAAGAATCACCCTGAGCCTCTCCGCGGATGATTTTCCGTTGGACAACACCATGTTCCTCGTGCGGCCACAGCCCAAGATGCTGCTGCTGGATTCCGTCCCTGCCCTTGCGAATCTATCAAAAAAGCTGCTGCTTTCGATCGAAGCCATGCAGGAGGCCCCGCCCGGACAAGCGGATCTATCGATGATTTCCTACGATCCCCTCGACCCGTCGCCGATCACCGGCAATGCGATCATTTTCGCCAATGATGCCACGCAGGGCGGCAAGTATCTTTCCGGAGGGATCATCGCGGAAAAAGATCCCTTGCTGGACGGCTTGAATTGGCAATCCCTGCTTATCCGCGAAACCATTTCGCTGGACATACGCGAGTCCGACCAAATCCTGCTGAAACAGGACAAACGCCCGCTGATCCTGATCCGTCAAGTCGCGGCGAAAGAGAAACTGCCCGCTTCCCGTCAATTGCTGTTCAATTTCGATCCCCGCCTATCCAACATCGAAAACCAACCGGCGCTCATCGTCATCCTGCTGCGCTTCGCCGAACAAATTCGCGAGAGCAAGATCGCACATGCCAGCGAAAACTTTGAAACATCGCAGCCGATCTCACTTGCGAAAGCGGGTGAGGAAAAAATCTCCCTCAGAAGCATTGACGGCACGGGTAAAACTGGCGCGGAAAAAGATGTCGATCCTTCCCGTCCAATGCAAAGTCCCGATGAACCGGGCTTTTACCAGTACGTCCAGGGCAAGGAGGTATTGCTGGATGCGGCGACCTACTATGCCGACACCCGCGAGGCCGATTTCACCGCTTGTGCGGAGGCCAACCAGCTTGGAGAAGTCAGCGCGAGCGCGATTCAGGCCCACAGCAAGGGCGATCCGTATTGGCGTTACTGGCTGCTCGCGCTCATCGCCGTTCTGCTGGCGTCGTGGTATTTCATTCGCGAACGCAGCCAGGCTGTTCCCGCGTGATGCGGCAACATGCCGGGCTTGCGCCGAAAATGAAAGTTTTCCTTCTGGTCAGTGCCGCCATTTTCTGATTCGTTGCCCTTGAACACGTATGCTAGAACTACAGGAAGTATGTTTCGCCATCAAGAAAGAGGGCGAGGAAGTCAATCTCGTTGACAAGGTTTCCATCAAAGTTCCGCGCGGGCACTTCATGGCCATCGTCGGTCCCTCCGGCTGCGGGAAAACCACCCTGCTCAAGACCATCGCCGGATTGAATGCCGAAAGTGCCGGCACGCTGCTGTGGAACGGCAACAGCCTCTCGGAAGGCCACGATTTCGATCCGTCGGAAATCGGCTACGTGCCGCAGTTTTCCATCGCCTACGATCCCCTCACCATCGATGAATCGATCGAAGCCGCCACACGCCTGAGGGTCAAGACCAGGAACGCCGGGGAACTCGATGCCCGCATCGACCGTGCTCTGGAGGAAACCGGACTTGCGGCGATCGCCGATCGCTTTGTCAAAGTCCTCTCCGGCGGGCAGAAGCGACGCCTCGGTCTCGCGATGGAACTCGTCTCCGACCCGAAAATCCTGCTCTGCGACGAGGTAACATCGGGGCTTGATCCGCGATCGGAGCGGGAAATTGTCAAACTGCTTCACGAACTGTCGCGCAAGGAAGGGCGCATCGTTCTCTCCGTCACCCACTCGCTCGCCCATCTGGAACTATACGATTCGATCCTGGTTCTCCACGAAGGACGCGTGGCGTTTCATGGACCGCCCGACATGTTGACGCATTATTTTTCCGTCAAGGACACCGAGGAGATTTACCCCAGGCTCGCCACCCAGCCGTCGGACCGCTGGCAGTCATCGTGGATGAAACATCGCGAGGCGTATTATGAAAAAATCGAAATCCTGCGCACCAAACTGATCAAGCAGGGCGAACTCCGTGTGCCCGAATTATCGTCGGGCAAAGACGGAGACGACAAGGACAGCGCGGCAAGCGCCATTCGCACTCCCGGCATGCTCAGCCAGTTCAGCACCCTGCTGTCGCGGCGCTGGAGGATCTTTTTCCGCGACCGCGGCCAGGTGTTCCTGCAACTCGCCATCCTGCTTTGCTTTCCGGTTCTGGTTTCGTTGTTCAGCGACAAAGCCAACGTGCCGATCCGTTCGCTTTCGGACATGCGCCAGTCCGATGTGATGTTGGAACTGGCCGAGCAACAGAATGTGCGACAGGACACGATGAAAGCGGGATCGGCGCTGTCGGGAATCATCATGTTCCAGGTGGTGTTGCTGGGTTTGATGGGTTCGAACAATTCTGCCCGCGAGATCGCCGGGGAGCGCATGATTTATGAAAAGGAAAAATTCGGTGGACTGCGACCCTCCGCCTACCTCGCCAGCAAAATCGCCTTTCTTTCCTGCCTGGTGGTCGCCCAGTCCCTGTGGATGGCGATATTCGTCAATCGCTTCTCGCCGTTTGACGGGGAATTCGGCCAGCATGCGCTGTTTCTGCTGCTCTGCAATGGCGCCATCACCGCGATTTGTCTGGGCATATCGGCATCGATGAAAACCGCCGAGCAGGCATCACTGCTGTCGATCTACCTGGTCGGATTCCAACTTCCCTTGTCGGGTGCCGTGCTCGCCCTGCCGGAAAAAATCGAGATCTTCACCCGACCGTTCATCTCGGCCTATTGGGCGTGGTCGGGATCGGTGGAAGCACTTGCCACATCGAAGAATCTTGCGGTAAAATCGGTCATCTCCACCAGCATCACCCCGCAAAGCCTCTGCCTGTATCTTCTCGGTCTTCACATTGCCGTCGGCTTGCTCATATCCTGGCTGGGAGCCAAACGCCACCAGTGGGAATAATCCGAATTTTTTCTCCCCAAGTCGGCAATTTTGTGCTAATCTGATCCACATATGGCAAGACGAGCAAGTTCCGGTCCTAACGTAACGGCGATTTTCGCGATTGCCGCATTTATCATCGTCGCCTTTTTCGGTGCCAAGTACCTTCTCGGTGGCAACAAGCAGAAAATCAAGGGTGTCACACCGCTTGCCATCAAGGAATTCCTCGAGAACGGCAATTCGCTCCGTGGCAACGAATATCTCGTGCAGGGCACCGTTGACCAACGCTGGCCCCGGGACAACGGCCAACTGGTTTCCCTCCACGTCAATGACAGCGATGATCTCATCGGCATCGAAATTCCCTCCAGCTTCAACGATCTCAACATCGAACGCGAACAAAAATACTCCATCAAGGTGAAATTCCGCGAAGGAGGAATTCCCGTAGCCACACAAATCGAACGCCAGTGAGAGTGCCTGCGTGAGCATGGGCATTCGTTTCTTTCATCACCAGAATCCAGAAAAAGCCATGAAAAAAATCCTGATCGTATGCGCCTTGACTCTCCCCTGCCTGGCACAGGTTTACACTCCGCCTTCCGCACCCGCAGGTGGTGCCGCCAAACCCGCCGACAGCGGTGGCGACACCACCATCAACCGCCCCGCGCAGGAATCGGCGGCCCCGCTGGTGGGCAACGAAGTTCCATTTGTCGATCCTTCTGCGGAGACAGTCACGTTCAACGGCAAAAATTTCGCCATCTCGGACAACCGACTTTTTGCGGCCCGTTTCGAACGCTATCTCAACGAGCCCGAGGACAATTCGGCGGCGGCGATGGAATATCGAAAAGTCATCAATGACATTCTCGACCTGATCTCGCCTCATAACCCGAAGGGTCCGCAGCTCTACCCGGCCTTCAAGCTCCTCCCCAAGGGATCAAGTTTCCCGGGCGATTCAAGACTATGTGACTCGCTGGCACAGGCGATTTACGTAGCGATGGTTTCCAAGAAAAATGTCGAAGGTTCCAAAAAACTCATGGAGGCGCTGGAGGATGAGAAACAGCGCGTGATCCGCGAGGCGGACTGGAAGGCGGCGACGGAGACCGACCCGAGACTCAATGCACGCGGTGCCTCCCAAGGCAACGGCGGCGGCGGTGCTGCCAATGGCCAAAACGGCCAAGCCAGGAGTCAAGGAGGCGGCGGCGGCGGCGGTGCTGCTCCAGCCGGAGGCAATCAACCCGGACAGCGAACGACTGCGGCAACCGATCCCGGCCGCGGCACGCAGTCCCTGCGCTATACCGATATGACGATGCGCATCCTCGAAATCGAGGCGATCAAGAAAAAAAATGAACTCAAGGGCGAGGTGCAGATTGTCACCGCGAAGATCCAGTACCAGGCCCTGATGATGCAGTTTTTCATGCAGCGCCGATTTCAACACGTGCTGATGGCTTCCCGCTTTTACAATCAAATCTGGAACGATGGCGACAGCACCCTGCACATTGATAAAAATTCGGACACCGCAAAACTTTTCAACGAGTCGGTCGGATTCAGCCCCACCGTCGCCAGTCTCGATTCGCTGTCATCGGAATTCATCCGCGATTGCGACAAGGGGATCGAAGCCTTCAATTTCCTCGCTGACAAAGGCGAGCTTGAATCCGCAGCCAAGCGACTGAGCGAAGCCTATGCGGTGGGCGAGTTCATGCCGAGCATCAGCACACTGCCCCGCGAGCGCAAGCGCAAGGTGCTGGAGTTCGTACGCGAATCCTACAAGCTGATCGCCGCGATCAACGTCAAGGACTATGCCACCGCCGAAAAAATAACCAACAACATGAAGGCCATGGCCAGTGATTTCAACGGCAACAAGGCCGATGCGGCGATCGCCACCTACACCCGCGTGTCGAACATGCACATCATGACCGCGAAAACTCATGTGGCTACTAACGAAATCGACAAGGCGCGCGAAGAGATCAAAAAAGCCATGGAAGTATGGCCACAAAACCCCAAACTGGCGGAGTTTGATCAGCTTGTCGAAGCGGGAAGCACCATGGTGACGGCGAAAAACGACTTCGACCGCCTGCTCTCGGAAAAGAACTACCGGCAGATTTTCGACGATCAGTATCGCATCGCACCGGCGATCCAGAATGATCCGCAGCGGATCGAGGCATTCAAAACCATCATCGCGAATCTCACCAGCATTGAAGGATCGATCGGCAAGGCCAACGAGTTTTCCAAAATGGGCCAAGATTACGCTGCATGGGAGCAGCTTGCCATCGTCAGGGAGAAATTCCCCGATGACCCGAAACTGGGCCGACAACTGGAGCTTCTGGCCCCCAAGGTTGCGGATTTCACGAAATCCCTGGATCGTGCCCAGCAGTTTGAAAAACGCACCCCGAAACAAACAGGCTCCTCGCTGGCCTGGTACTTGAAAGCACAGAAAATCTTCCCACAGAGCGAACTCGCCGAGAAGGGCGTGCAACGTCTCCTTGACGAAATCCTGCCTGATGAAAACGCGCCGAAACTCAAGGTGAGCGAGGTCAAGAGGACGGATGAATTCCAGTAGTTGCCCAGATTGGCATTAATTTTGTTGGCCACAAAAAAAGACGGACGGTTGCGAAACCGTCCGTCTTTTTGTCAGACATCGCAATTCAATAGCGGTAGTGATCCGCTTTGAACGGGCCTTCGGGAGAGACGCCGATGTAATCAGCCTGATCTGCGGTAAGCTTGGTCAACTTGGCCCCGATCTTCGAGAGATGCAGGCGGGCGACTTCCTCGTCGAGATGTTTTGGCAGCACGGTAACCTGACCGGCTTTGTAAATATCCTTGTTTTTCCAGAGATCGATCTGCGCCAATGTCTGGTTGGTGAAGCTGTTCGACATCACAAAGGACGGATGCCCCGTGGCGCAACCAAGGTTCACAAGCCGGCCCTCGGCGAGCATGTAAATGCTGTTGCCGGTTGCGAAGGTGTATTTGTCCACCTGAGGTTTGATGTTGATCTTTTTCACTCCGGCAGCCTTTTCCAATTTGTCGATCTGGATCTCGTTGTCGAAATGGCCGATGTTGCAAACGATGGCTTGGTCCTTCATTTTCTCCATGTGCTCGAGGCGGATGATGTCCTTGTTGCCGGTGGTGGTCACATAAATGTCGCCCCAGCCAAGCGTATCCTCCAATGTCAAAACGCGGAAGCCTTCCATAGCGGCCTGCAGGGCGCAAATCGGGTCGACCTCGGTCACCACCACTTGCGCTCCCTGTCCCCGCAGTGCCTGCGCACAGCCTTTGCCGACATCGCCGTATCCGCATACAACTCCGACCTTGCCGGAAATCATCACGTCGGTGGCTCGTTTGATGCCATCCACCAGCGACTCGCGGCAGCCATAGAGGTTGTCGAATTTCGACTTGGTCACGGAGTCATTGACGTTGATCGCGGGCACCAGAAGGGTTCCGGCTTTCGCCATTTGATAGAGACGGTGAACACCGGTGGTCGTTTCCTCGGAAACACCCTTCCACTCCTTGACAATCTCATGAAAAATGCCCGGCTGGGTGGAATGGATCTGCTTGAGCAGGTCCTTGATGACCTGTTCCTCAAGGCTGCCCGACGGCGTACTCACCCAATCGGAACCATTTTCCAATTCGTAGCCCTTGTGAATGAGCAGTGTGGCATCGCCGCCATCATCGACAATCAACTGCGGTCCAAGACCCTGCGGATTGACGAGAGCCTTCCAGGTGCACCACCAGTATTCCTCCAGCGTTTCGCCTTTCCATGCATAGACGGGGATGTTGCGGGCGGCGATTGCGGCGGCGGCATGATCCTGGGTCGAGAAAATGTTGCAACTTACCCAACGAACCTCCGCGCCGAGATCGGCGAGCGTTTCAATGAGCACGGCGGTCTGGATTGTCATGTGCAACGACCCCATGATGCGAACCCCCTGCAGGGGCTTTTCAGATCCGTATTTGTCACGGGTCGCCATCAAACCGGGCATCTCGTGCTCGGCAATTTCAATTTCCTTGCGGCCGAAATCGGCAAGGCCGATGTCGCGTACTTTGTAGTCGGTAAAACTCATGGTTGTTTGGTTGTAGATGTAAGATTTTCAGACATAAGACATAAGACTTGCGTATGAAAACATGTTCGTTGCGTTGTTTTTGTAATGGTAATTTGTTAGATGCAAAGGGAGACGAATGGCTTATGTCTCAAAGTCTTGTGACTATTTGATCGCCTTCTTCAGTGCACCCACCTTGTCGATGTTTTCCCAAGTAAGGTCCGGGTCGTCCTTGCCGAAATGTCCGTAGTTGGTTGATTTCGAATAAATGGGACGAAGCAGGTTGAGCTGCTTGATGATGTCGGCGGGCTTGAAGGAAAAAACTTTCAGCACGGCAGCGAGAATCTCGGAGTCGGCATATGTTCCGGTGCCGAAGGTGTCGATGTGCACGCTGACCGGAAGCGGGTGGCCGATGGCATACGCAAACTGGATCTCGCACTTGGAGGCCAAGCCTGCGGCGACAACATTCTTCGCTACCCAGCGGCCCATGTAGGCGGCGGAGCGGTCCACTTTCGAGGGGTCCTTGCCCGAGAAAGCACCACCACCGTGACGCCCCATGCCGCCGTATGTATCGACGATGATCTTGCGACCGGTGAGACCGCTGTCCCCCTGCGGACCGCCGATCACGAACTTGCCGGTGGGGTTGATGAGATACTCGGATTCCTTGGTGAGCATTTTTTTCGGCAGCACACGTTTGATGAGATCGATGCAGAATTTCTCGATCTCGGGATGTTCCACCGAAGCCGCATGCTGGGTGGAGATCACCACGTTGACGATGCGGGTCGGCTTGCCGTCCACATATTCCACCGAGACCTGGCTCTTGGCATCGGGGCGCAGCCATTTGGCGACTTTCCCGGCTTTGCGGACTTTGGTGAGTTCGCGGCCTAACAAGTGGGCATACATCACCGGCGCTGGCATCAACTCATCGGTTTCGTTGGTGGCATAGCCGAACATGATCCCCTGATCCCCCGCCCCTTGCTCTTCGTGTTTTTTTCCACTGGCTTTTTTCGCATCCACACCCTGCGCGATGTCGGGCGACTGGGTGGTCAGGTAGTTGTTAATGAAAATCCGGTCCGCGTGAAAGACGTCGTCCTCATTCACATAACCGATGCCCCGCACGGCATCGCGGATGACCTTGTCGATGTTGATCGCTTCGCCGATGGATTTCTGACCGATCTTGGGAATGGTGATCTCACCCCCGACCACCACGACATTGCTTTTGACAAACGTCTCGCAGGCCACGCGACTGTTTTTGTCAACACTGAGGCAGGCATCAAGAATGGCGTCGGAAATGGTGTCCGCCACTTTATCCGGATGACCTTCACCCACCGACTCGGAGGAAAAAATGTATGTGCTCATATTTATAATTTACGCATCGTCAAATCGCGATGCGTTGATATATTCATCGGTAGAATGAAATTGTCAACCATGAAATGTTTGAAGTTGTTGGCTGATCCGACAAGACTGCGCATGTTGCTGTTATTGCACAACCAGGCGCTTTCGGTGGCGGAACTGCAGGAAATCCTCGGCATGGGGCAAAGCCGCATCTCCACGCAGTTGTCACTCTTGAAGCAAGAGGGAATGGTGACCGACCAACGCTCGGGAAAAAACAACATCTATCAGGCGGAACTTCCGGAATTACTGTTGAGCCTCGCAAGGCAGGCGGCGGAGGAACTGCCGGAGTGCCCGAAGGATCTATCCGCCCTGCGCCATTTGATTCGCAAGCGCAAGGACAAGGCCCGCAGCTACTTCGATGAACTGGCGGGAAAATTCGGCAAAAGCTACGTGCCGGGTCGGTCCTGGAAGGCACTGGCCGAGGCGCTTATCAAGGTGATGAACTACGATGTCGTAGCCGACCTCGGTGCCGGTGAAGGTACGCTCTCGCAACTTTTGGCACAACGAGCCAAAAAAGTCATTGCCGTAGACATCTCGCCGAAAATGGTCGAGTTCGGTCAGAATCTCGCCCAGAGCCATGGCCTGGGCAATCTCGAATTCCGCCTCGGCGAAATCGAAGATGTCCCCATCGAAACGAAGACCGTCGACCTCGCCATCCTCAGTCAGGCCTTGCATCATGCCGAAGAGCCGTCGCGCGCGCTGTCGGAGGCCTACCGCATTCTCAAACCCGGCGGGCGGTTGCTGATCCTGGACCTCGCCAAACATTCCTTCACCAAAGCCCATGAACTCTACTCCGATCGCTGGCTGGGATTTCCCGAAGGCGAGCTGGCGGAAATGATCGAAGCCGCGGGTTTTCAGGGTGTGGAAACATCCGTCGTGGATCGCGAAACCAAGCCGCCACGACTGCAAACGCTTGTTGCCACGGCTCTGGCGGCCCGATAAAGAATCCCGGCCGTGGTCTCTACCAAAGCCCGTATTTTCCATAGGCCATGATGAAGCAGCCCATAAGGAAATTGGCGGTGGCGTGCATGATCACGCAGGCGCCGAGGTTTTTGCTCACGATGCACAGCAGATAGGTCAGCGAGCCGTAGATCAGCGCGCCTGCATAATCGACCGGGGCGTGGGCAATGGTGAAGCCAAGCGTGCAGGCGACAAAACCGATCCATGTGTGGCGGCCAAATGGTTGCAGCCAGTAGCTGCCGTCCCTGTCGGCCATGAACCGCATCAGAAATCCCCGCCAGAAAATTTCCTCGATCAAAGCGACAACAATCGCCGCCCTAACAAAACGCAGGATCAGCGAGGACCAGAAGGCCGCTGAACCGGAGAAAACATGAGGATCGAAGCCGTCGATGCGCTGCTGCACGCCGAGCCACTTCAGCCAGCCCTGCGTTTCACCCGTTAGACCCAGTCGATCATAAACGATGGTGGGAAGAAGCCAGAAGCCAATGCCGACAGCACCGAACATCACGCCGAGCAGCGACCATTTCGCATTCCAGCGGAACTGGTAATAGCGCCAGTTTTTCACCAGGAACACCAGGCAGAGGATCGATTGCAGTGGATAGACCCACTGCTCCGGCCAGCGCCGCCACCACGGGGAGGCGGGATGATCCCACTTGAAAAACTCTCCGCCGAACTGAAGCGCCAACAGCATGACCATGAACAAAACAAACGGGAACACATGCGCGCGCGCCCATTTGCCAGGCTCGCTCACTCGCAGTTGATCCGCTTGATCCGACATGCGCTCAGAACTGCGAAATGAAGTGCTCGATCTTGTCCATCGCCAGCTTCAGGTCATCAAATGCGGTGGCGTAACAGCAGCGCAGAAATCCTTCGCCGCAAGTGCCAAACGCGGTTCCGGGAACGGCAGCGACGCTCTCCTGCTCGAGTAGTTTCATCGCGAACTCCTTGCTGCTGAGGCCAAACTTGCTGATGTCGGGAAAGACATAAAACGCCCCGCCGGGGGTATGACACTCAATGCCCATTTCGTTCAGACGCTTGACCACATAGTCGCGGCGCTGATGATAGCTGTCGCGCATTTTTTCCATCGACGGCGTGCCGTTTTCGAGAGCCTCGATGGCGGCGTTCTGGCTCATGATCGGCGCGCACAGCATCGCATACTGGTGGATTTTCATCATCGCTTCAATGATCGGTTGTGGAGCGCAGGCGTAACCAAGACGGAAACCAGTCATGGCGAAGGCCTTGGAAAATCCGTGAAGCAGGATCGTTCGCTCCCTCATGCCCGGCAGTGCGGCGATGCTGAGATGCTCCTCGCCGTCGTAGCGCAGCTCGCTGTAGATTTCATCGGTCATCACGATCAGGTCATGCTCGATGCACAGCTTGGCAATGCCTTCCAGGTCCGCGCGGGTGGCGCAGGCACCGGTGGGATTGGTGGGAAAATTCAACATCACCATACGGGTCCGCGGCGTGATCGCGGCGGCTACGGCTTCCGGTTTCAGCGAAAATCCATCTTCCTTTTTGGTGATCACGGTCACCGGTTTGCCGTAGGCCATGACGATGCTCGGGCTGTAGGAAACGTAGCAGGGCTCGTGATAAATCACCTCGTCGCCCGGATTCAGCAGCGCGCGAAGTGCGAGGTCGATCGCCTCGCTCACCCCGACAGTGACCAGCACTTCCTTTTCCGCGACGTAATCGACATGGAAAAAGCGGCTGACGTATTTGGCAATCGACTTGCGCAACGACAGCAGACCGAGGTTGGACGTGTAACCGGTCTGGCCCTTTTCCAACGAATAGATCGCCGCCTCGCGGATGTGCCATGGCGTGGAAAAGTCAGGTTCACCGACGCCGAGCGAGATGACATCGTCGCGGCCCTGCACGAGTTCAAAAAAATCGCGAATGCCGGAACGGGGAATCGAAGCAATGTGCTTCGCAATGATTGATGTATAATCCATGATGCGGGTTTCTAACAAAAAAATTTACGGGCTGACGGCCAATCGCTCGACCCCGGCTTCGCCTTCGAAAAGGAAACCGTTTTGTTTGTAGGTTTTCAACTGGAAATGGGTGGCCGTGGAAAGCACGCCGTCCAGAGTGCTGAGCCGCTCCGAGACAAAGCGTGCGACCTCGCGCAGATCGGTGCCTTCGACGACGACCATCAGATCGTAGCCGCCGCTGGCGAGGTAGCAACTCACCACCTGATCAAAGCGGGCGATGCGCAGGGCGAGGCGGTCGAAGCCACCGCCGCGTTCCGGAGTCACCTTCACCTCGATGAAGGCGCGCACATTCAGTTCGCCGGCGCGTTCCGCATTGACCACGGCATGGTAGCCGAGGATCACGCCTTCATTTTCCCACGCGGCTATTTTTTCACACACCGATTTTTCGCTGAGCGAGAGCAGCTCAGCGAGTTCGTCGTTTGAAAGGCGCGCTTTCGCACGCAGCAGTTCCAGCAAGGGATCGGGTGACATGGCGCGGGATTCAAGCAGATCCGCCAAGCCTTGCAAACCCCGAAATCATCAATTGCCGAAACAAATGCCGATCGCGCGGGCGGCCTGGACCATTTCGCCCTGCGGGTCAACCAGCCTGAGTTGATCGACTGCCTCTTCGATGGGCACCGAGTCGACATGATACGATTGGTAGCTGACCATGCGACCGAAGCGTCCTTCCGCCGCGAGTTTGACCGCCATCACGCCGAAACGCAGGCCGAGAATCCGATCCAGTGATGTCGGGGCACCGCCGCGTTGCAGGTGGCCCAATGTACAGGAGCGGGTTTCCTTGCCGGTCATCTTTTCGATTTGCATCGCCACATAGTCGCCCATACCACCGAGACGGACTTCACCGCCTTCGTTGGCTGCCACACTCATGACGTGGCCGTCCGGAAGTCGCGCGCCTTCCGCCACCACCACCAGGGTGCTGTGGCAGCCTGCGGCCTCGCGCTCCTTGATGAAAGTGGCCACTTTGTCGATATCAAAAGGAATTTCAGGCAGAAGAACGATGTTCGCCCCGCCTGCCATGCCACCCCACAGGGCGATCCAGCCGGCATGGCGGCCCATGACTTCCAGCACCATCACCCTCTTGTGACTGGCGGCGGTGGTGTGCAGGCTGTCGAGACCGTCGACAACCGAGCTCACCGCACTATCGAATCCGAAAGTCATCGCCGTGGCGCGCAGATCGTTGTCGATGGTTTTCGGGACGCCAATGATCGGCCAGCCCTCGCGGAATAACTGCAATCCGGTGGTTAGAGAACCGTCACCCCCCACGATCACCAGAGCGCCGATGCCCATTTGATTCATGGTGCGCCTTGCTTTGGCGACGATATCCCCAGGGACACCGTTCACTTCACCTTCGCCAATTTTTGCCGCAAAATGACCCTTGTTGGTGGTGCCCAGAATCGTCCCGCCGAGTTTGAGAATGCCCACCGTATCCTCGGGTCGCAACATCATGAAGTCGCCCGGTGGCAGCAGGCCTTCGAAGCCATCGCGAAAGCCCACCACTTCCCAACCCAGTTCCGATGCGGCACCCACGACTCCGTGAATCACCGCGTTCAATCCGGGGCAATCCCCGCCGCTGTTCAATATGCCAATTTTCATGAATAAATGTTGAGTAGAGAGGGAAAAATCATGCCGTTGCGTCGGTTCGACGAATCAAAATTTGGGAACGGGAAGAATTTCCCGGTTGCGGTCTTGAATCAGCGCGCCGGCATCGAGCCATCGATCATACTGTGCCCAGGCGGAGTTGAGTAAACCCCGGGTCCGGCCGAAACGATCCGGACTGCTCAATAAAACCACGATCATGCGTCGTGGTGTAGCACCTTTCGTTCCATCCGGCTTGTTGCGCACCAGCGGGCCCTTCTCCATCGACGTCGCCAGACAGGGGCCGGCCGGGCCTGTTTGGCCGGTTTTGATCCCCAGGATGCCCGGTTCGCCGATCAGTTGATTTGTATTGTTCACCGCAACCGAGCGGCCGCCCACCAAAATCGTCCGCGATTTCTGTCTAACAAAAAACGCGAAAGCTGGACGGCGCATTGCGTAAACGGAAAGCTTTGCCATGTCGGCCGCTGTGGAGTAGCCCTCCTGCTTGGGCAATTCCAGACCGTGCGGATTGAGAAAACGTGTGTTCTTCATTCCCAGCACGCGGGCCAATTCGTTCATCTCCTTGACAAAAGCCCACACCGGATCATCGGAACGGCCCCGACGATTGTTGATGTCGCGGCCGATGTGATCGGCCACGGTCATCGCGGCAAGATTGTCCGAGCCCAGCAATGCCGCGTAGAGAGCGTCCGACAGCGAAATAGTCTGACCCGGCTGCAAATTCAGCGGATTCGCCCCACCGACGCGGGTGATCGATTCGGGCACGTTGGCCATCACTTTTTTCAAATCCTGCCCGGTGGCAAGCGCCCAGTCAGTCGCCACCACACCCGTGCAGATTTTCGTCAGACTGGCGACCGGTCTTTTGACAGCGGAATTTTGCGCTTGGAAAATCTTTCCCGAGTGGGCTTCCACAACCATGTAAGCCTCCTGCGAATGCACGGCCCCGGAAAACAAGCCCAGCAGCAGCATCGGCAAAAAAATTTTCATGACCATCGATTGCACGCGCGGAGTCTAGGCAGAGGGATTGGGAACTCAATCCAAAACAATGAAAATTTCCGCTTTCCATCACAGCGCAATCTTTTCATCGTGCGCGCATGACGTTTTTATTTGATATTGGCAACGTATTGCTGCGATTCGATTACAAACAGCCGATGTTGTCGCTCGTTCCTCCACACCTCGGCGATGCCGCAGCACGACTGAGTTTGTTGGAGGAAAAAAAGGATGATCTGGAATCGGGGCGCATTGAAGCTGATGTTTTCATCTCCTGGGCGCTTGAAACCCTGGGAAGTGATGCAAGTCCCGATGACTTCCGTCTCGCATGGCGCTCGATTTTCACGCCGATTCACGAGACGTGGGAACTAGTTAAGAAACTTAAGACAGCAGGCCACAGGTTGATTTTGTTTTCGAATATCAACGCGATCCATCACCCGTGGATTTTTGAAGAGTTTCCGATTTTCTCCCACTTCGATGGGGCTGTCATGTCCTATCAAATCGGCTGCATGAAACCGTCTGACGAATTCTACCTAAGGGCAACGGAACTCTATCAACTCGACCCTGGCGACACCATCTATATCGACGACCTTAAGGCCAACATTGAAGCAGGAAGAAGGTTTGGCTTTGTATGTCACATGTATGAACCTGGCCAGCACCGTGCCTTGCTGGATTTTTTGCAGCCATTTGAACTGAGCTGACGTGCGGGCATCAGCCACAAAAAAATGGCGGCCACTTTAGTGACCGCCAAAAGAGTAATGCTTATTCGGTTTGATTAGAAAGCAATACCAACAGAAATTCCGCCGATCAAGTTTTCTCCACCGAGGTCGCCACCTACTGTCGTGAAATCAGCTGGGAAGTCGCTGTCGGCGTCGGTGAATTTCACATACGGAGTCACTGTGACGTCCTGTTTGATAACATAAGGAGCCGAGGCCTTGATGTAGAAATGGTTCATACCATTGTCGAAACCATCATAGGACTGATACGCGCCGATGCCACCGCTGAGAACAACACTGAGAGTGTCACTTACTGTGAATGTCTTGGCCAAATTGGCATCAATGTACCAGCCTTCGTAGAGGTCGAAGTCATAAGAGCCAGTCACGGTTGCAATCACACCGTTGTAAACTTCCATGCTGCCGGAAATGAACAACTCTTGGGTGTTGAAATCCGTATCGCCCGGAAAGGTGTAAAAAACATAGCCAAGTTCTGCGGTAACCGGACCGAAGGCACGGCTAACCGAAACCCTGTAACGAGCTTCATTGTCCACGAAAGAGCTATCATCATCAGTGAAGGCATTCCAAATACCGCCAGAGACCGTAAAGCCGTTGTACTCGGTGCTAAGTGACAGTGTGGTGTCCACGAGATTGTTAGCCCGATTAACTCCGCGGAACTCATACATCGTTGCATAGTCAGCGGTCAGGCTGCCTGTGAACTCTGCAGATGCCTGCATTGTCATCAAGGGGGCTGCAATTGCCAAAAGGCCCATCATTTTCTTTGTTGTCATCTTCATGTTATGTTGCTTAGGTTTAAGAAACCGGCATTAAATTATTTCATGCGGTAACGATTTTCAAGCGAAAACTGTTCCACATGAAAAAAAAATTAAGATTTCTTAAATTTCAAGCTCCTCCGCACGCTCCGAGTGAGCGATTCTTTAGTTTCGCATCGTGTGCAGGCTGCCGAAATCTTCCTTTACCTCAATCCACAAGCCTGCAGGCAAAGAATTTTTGACTCACCACCAGCCTGCACGAGCCGCCCGCGATCATATCAGCCAATGCCGCTTAAAGTTGGCACACGCCTTGCTAGATATCCGAGGAACATCAGGACATGAAGCAGACTCATGAGCTGATCTAACCCGACTAACAGAATATGACTAAACGATCCAACCTAATCATCCCGGCAAAATTCCTTTTGCTCGGGGCCGCAATTTTGGGCCCGCTCCTCTCAATGGTTCATGCCCAAGAAACACCACCACCAGCACCTGTTGAGGCTACTGCTCCCGCTGAGACGACTGCCGCAGAAGCGCCCGTTGCACCACCAACGCCAGAGGCATTGGAAAAACGGATCGCAGATGTAGAACAATACTTCAATAACATGGCGCCTGCGGCAGACGGAAAACTTGCTAACCTTTCTGGCCCTGGTCATAACGGTTTCTTGATGGTCTGCGCAGCTCTGGTGCTTTTCATGACCCTTCCAGGTCTTGCTCTTTTCTACGGCGGCCTCGTCCGCTCGAAGAACGTGCTTAGCGTGCTCGCTCAATGCCTTGGCATTGCTGGTCTCGTTACGATTCTCTGGTATTTCGTGGGTTACTCGTTCGTCTTCGGTGAGCATCCAGCAGAAGGCGCGCCTTCTTGGGCGCCATACCTCGGCAGCTTCAAATACTTCTTTCTTGAAGGCGTGGGCGCTGCTCCTAACACGAACTACGCAGGCTGGCCTAGCCAAGCCGTATTCTCGATGTATCAGCTCATGTTTGCGATCATCACCCCAGCTCTTATCGTAGGAGCCATTGCAGAGCGCATGAAATTCACTGCTGTCATGCTCTTCGTAGGTATCTGGATGTTCGTTGTTTACTTCCCTCTTGCTCACATGGTGTGGGGCTTCGATGGTCTCATGAACGGCGTCTGGAACAGTGCTTCAGCTCTTCCAGCCATTGACTTCGCTGGTGGCACCGTGGTTCACATGTCCTCCGGTTGGTCTGCTCTTGTTCTTTGCATCATGCTCGGCAAACGCACAGGCTTCGGCAAAGAAAAAATGTCCCCGCACAGCATGGTTCTCTGCATGGTTGGCACCGGGATGCTCTGGGTCGGTTGGTATGGTTTCAATGCTGGTTCCGCTCTTGCTGCAGACGGACTCGCCGCTAACGCTTTCATGACCACCACCTTGGCCGCCGCGACTGCCTGCTTCGTATGGGCACTGATCGAGAAACTCCACAAAGGCAAGCCTTCTATCCTTGGTTTCTGCTCTGGCGCTGTTGCTGGTCTGGTTGTGATTACTCCTGCTGCTGGCTTCGTAGATGCCAAAGCGGCCATGATCATCGGAGTCCTCGCCGCTGTGGTTCCTTACTTCGCCGTAGTCTTTGCAAAAAGCAAACTCGGTTATGACGATGCTCTTGATACCTTCGGCATTCACGGCGTCGGCGGCACCATGGGCGCGCTCGTCACTGGTATCTTCGCTAATAACAGCATCAATGGCAACCTCACAACGGTCAACGCCTATGTGAATAAAGACATGGCCCAACTGATCGTTGATGCAGGCGGCACTGGCGGCATTTTGATGAATCAGTTGAAAGCATGCGGCTTGACCATCATCCTCAGCGTTGTTGCTACTTTTGTTATCACGCTGATCGTGAAACTCATCGTCGGACTCCGTCCAACGGCAGAAGCGGAGGCCATCGGACTCGACCTTTCTGACCACGACGAAGCTGGTTACGAACACTGATTTCCCCCTTAATTACACCCCCATCCGACACAGGCGGGCTGCTTTTCACAAGGCGGCCCGCCTTTTATTTTACACCTGATGCAATTGCCTTGATGCAGACATGCCAAAGGATCCCGTGTCAAAAAAGCGGGACCTGGTTCCGGCATGAGGAGCGGGTTGATGTGATCGGCATTGGACAATCCGCAAGCCCCATGAACCTAAAGTTCGCAGTTGGAATTGCAGAATTTCTCTTAAAGCCTTGTAGAACATGGGCTAGAGAGGAAATACGATTCGTTTTTCGTTTCACCTAATGGGTGAAAACATGGCAAAAATGTAATTTGCATGCTGGTAACGCTGCATCAATGGTTTGAAGACGAAATCAA